>NZ_KV808771.1:0-961 GCF_001812375.1 Streptococcus sp. HMSC077F03 | reverse complement strand
TCACGCATATGGTATAATGGATTAAGAGTTTATAATCTTTGTTTATCAGATACAAACAACAAATATTCAGGAGGAAGTCAATGAAACAATACAGGAAAAAAATACTAATCATTCTGGGACTTTTTAGCCTTCTTGTTGTGGTTTCTGGAGCCTATCCCTTATATCGCTACCTAACACATGACCGTTATAAAGTGCGAACTCCTGAGGTAGAACCAGCTTCTTATGAGTTTCTAGCTAATAGACAGGGGTTGGTCATTTCTTGGAAATATGTCAATCATAGCAATGAGCAGGAAGCTAATGAAGAACCACTGGAGTATACCAGTGCAATTTATGGGAAACGTTACCTTTCGACAGACAGTAAACGTTTAATTTACAAATGGGACGATAATCGCTTTGATGTCAAGAATCTGAGTTGGGGGGAGTATTGGAAGATTCAGGTTTATGATACCAGTCAGGATGATTTGCCTCGTAAGGAGTATGACCTTTTAAAGGCTGTTGCGGATTATGATTCGTCATACTTTCCAGTTTCAAGTACTTATATTAATTTTGTCACATACAATGATCAAGAGTATCGTAAGGTAGTTCTCCAAAAAACTGGGGGTCATGACCGTAAGGAAGTCCTCTTTAATATGGAAACAGGTAAGCTAGAGGATGTTCCTAAAGAACTTGGGGTTGCTCTTGAGAATAGGTATACATATTTATTTAACCGTTATACAAGTTTGAAAAATTACTATTATAATGATGATTTTATAGATAACACTACCTGTCTTAATCTCTCACAATCTGTGATTGAACAGTCTTCAGATTGGCTCTTGAGGGAGAAATACCCAAAAGCTTATGACTTGATGAGTAAAGAAAAAGGAAGTCTCTATTTTTTAACTAACGAGACAGATGTTAAGCTTTTATCAGATATTTTTAGCCTCTTAATTCCTAAGGACCGTGATTTATTTGATAATCTCAC
>NZ_KV808770.1:0-4754 GCF_001812375.1 Streptococcus sp. HMSC077F03 | reverse complement strand
ATTAAACCCACCGCTAAAGCTATGATGACTCCATCTCTTAAAACAGAAACCACCATCTGTCTTTTTTACACAAAATCTCCTTTCTTATAATAGTAAAATATCATGAATAAGTTTCAATTAAATAATATATCAATCTATAAAAACGAGAGCTAAACCTCATTCATGTCAAATGATATTTTATCATTTACTAATTAGTATTTCAAGAAATATGTTGTCAAATTGTAAATTTTTTTTAGAATGTTAAAAACCTACTATTTCATACATTAGAGAGATTCTCGAGATAGGATTACGGGAATATTATTCTGAGTTTTTTCAGAATATTATTACTTTTTAATCAATTCAACTAATGATCCATTTTTGCTCAATTCACCATATTATATATACTAAGAATAGTATCAAAATGCATTTAAAAAATTGCAATAATAAAAAAGATTATCCAATTAGATAATCTTTTTTATGTTCTTAATACAAATCAAGATAATTATCAACTTCCCATTGTGAAACAAATGTTGCATAGCTGGCCCACTCGATACGTTTCGCTTCAAGGAAGCTAGTGTAGATGTGTTCACCTAGGGCTGCCTTGACCACTTCATCTTCTGTCAAAGCTTTCAAGGCGTTATGAAGAGTTGATGGAAGATCAGTGATTCCAGCTTCCTTACGCTCTTCTGCTGTCATGATGTAGATATTTTCTTCGATAGGAGCTGGTGCTTCGATTTTGTTTTCAATACCATGCAAACCAACCTCCAAAAGAACAGCCATAGCGATATATGGGTTTGCCATTGGATCCACTGAACGCAACTCAAGACGAGTTCCCATACCACGTGAAGCCGGTACACGAACTAGTGGCGAGCGGTTACGACCAGCCCAAGCAATGTAAACTGGCGCTTCATAACCAGGAACCAAACGTTTGTAGGAGTTAACCGTTGGGTTCATGATGGCAGTATAGTTATAAGCATGCTTGATCAAACCACCAAGGAAATGGTAGGCTGTTTCAGACAACTGCATTCCTTTTGGATCATTTGGATCAAAGAAGGCATTGTTTCCTTCTGCATCAAACAAGGACATATTACAGTGCATACCTGATCCAGCGATACCAAATTTTGGTTTCGCCATAAAGGTTGCGTAAAGACCGTGTTTGCGAGCAATGGTTTTAACAACGAGTTTAAAGATTTGAATCTTGTCACAGGCACGGAGGACTTCATCATACTTGAAGTCAATTTCATGTTGTCCAACCGCAACCTCGTGGTGACTCGCTTCTACTTCAAATCCCATTTTGGTCAAAACATTCACGATTTCACGACGTGTATTGTCAGCAAGGTCAGTAGGCGCCAAATCAAAGTAGCCACCCTTGTCATTTACCTCAAGAGTTGGATCGCCATTTTCATCCAGCTTAAAGAGGAAGAATTCTGGTTCTGGACCAAGGTTGAAGGATTTGAATCCTACTTCTTCCATATGACGAAGTGCACGCTTCAGATTACCACGTGGGTCACCTGCAAAGGGTTCGCCTTCTGTTGTATAGACATCACAGATCAAACCTGCAACACTCCCATTTTCATCTCCCCAAGGGAAGACTGTCCATGTATCCAAGTCTGGGTACAAGTACATATCTGACTCATTGATACGTACAAAACCTTCAATAGAAGAGCCATCAAACATGGCTTTGTTTGACAAGACCTTATCTAACTGTTCATCTGTAGCAGGAATTTCGACGTTTTTCATGGTTCCCAGAATATCTGAAAACATGAGACGGATAAAGGTAACATTTTTTTCCTTGACTTCACGACGAATATCTGCAGCTGTGATTGGCATGGGTTTTCTCCTTAATATATGACTACTTGCGATTGCCTAACCGCGACCAAAGGGTGACCGTACTGAAGCAAAGCGCCCTTGCTGGAGGAGTTCATTGTGGAGTGCACGACGCACTTCCGTCTGACTCACGGCTTTCTTGGACTTCGCCTCGCGTTCAGCATATTTTTTCTTAATCGCAGCAATATTATGACCTTCAGAGATATAATCTTTGATTTCAAGTAGACGATCCATGTCATTCAACGAATACATGCGACGGTTCCCTTCGTTTCGATCAGGTTTGATCAACTCTTGATCTTCATAATAACGAATCTGACGCGCCGAGAGATCGGTCAACTTCATAACACTGCCGATAGGAAAAACAGCCATATTTCGGCGAAATTCTCTTTCCTTCATTTACAATTTCCTTCTTCCTGTCTATTATAGTCTAAAAAAAGACAAACGTCAACGAATAATGTCATAAAATGTAACATTATTTTCTTTTTTTCTCCCAAAAGAGTTTCAGTTGCTCAATATCATAATTTACAAGGATTGCGACAAAAACTCCCATAAATGTTTCAAATACACGTGCAAATACGTACAAAAATGTTTCTCCGCTCGGTATTGATAGGGTAATGATTAACATAGCCGCTACACCACCGATAACTCCTGCCTTGTTGTTCATGGCAACATTTGTCATAATGGTTAACATGGTGCAAATTGGAACAACTAGTAAGGTTACCCAAAAGGCTCCATGAAATAAAGTGTTTAAGAGGAAAAAGACAAGGGCGTAAAAACCGCCAATACTATTTCCTAAGATACGCGAAGTTCCAAAATGGACACTCTTATCAAAGCTCTCTCGTAGACTGAAGACCGCTGTCAACGCTCCAATTTGAAGCCCCTTCCAGCCAAAAAAACCAAAAATCAAGAGAACTATAAATACAGCAATCCCTGTTTTGAAGGTTCGCATACCAAGCTTGAACTGTGACTTATCAAATTTATATTTTTTAAAATAACTCATAATCTCAACTTTCTACTACCATTTTAACATAAATTAGTTGATTTTATGAGCCAAAATCAATAGGAAGCGTTTTTAATTTTTGGCTATAAAAAAGAGGAAACAGAGTTCCTCTTTTCTATTTAACTTTTAGAGCTTACTTGCTTTCGTCTTCTTTACGTTTCAACTGACCAAGTCCTAAAACTCCTACTAAAGCTGCTAGACCAAGATATGGCATGTAGCTTGAATCATTTGTACCTGTTTGAGGTAGAGTAGGGTTACCTTTTGGATTTGGAGTAGGAGTCGTTGGCTCCTCTGGTTTCTTAGGTTCTGGCGTTGTCGTACGAACTGTATTTGAGGCGTAAGCAACTTTGTTCACAGTATTTACATAGGTATTTTCAAAGGTTCCAACAGCAATTCGTTTCATTTGAATATAAGTCTCAGCCTGGAATGGAGAATCCAACTGAATCTCTTGAAGGAATTCTTCCTTGAAGCGAATTGTAAGCATTCCCTTATCTTGATCATGTTCAACCTGTGTTTCAGCCGTTAAGTCTGTTCCTGCCTTGATAACACGACCGTCTTTCAATCGGATATCAACCTTGGCAAGAACTTTATAGTTTCTAGTGTATTGATCACCCTTTTGGTCATAATCATCTACAAAACTATAGTCATTCAAGTCCTCAGAATGATTTTGTGGAATCAAACCACCGATTAAACGATAATTGAAGTACTGGTTCAACGGAATGGTTTGGCCATCAATATTGTCACTGCTTGGATCCATACTGATTGTCACATCTTTTTTAGGTGTGATTTTCGGTACATTGTTGACAACTACTTCTGTAGCATAGCCATTTCCAAAATCAATTTGGTAGGCTTTGTTTTCGTACTTACCACCCGTTTGACCAAATTCAGGTTTAACTGTCATCGGATCTGTGATGAGCAATGATTTTCCTGCTGCTACATAGTTCTTGTAGAATTCGGCTGGATTATCAGCTGAGAAGAGTTGGAAAGCACCTTTAACAGTGATGTTTGCTTTCTTCAACAGATCTTGAACCTTCTTAGGCGCAGCTTCTAAACTATCAAATTGTTGAACACTGATACCTGATACAAGGTTGCCCTCTAGATCACGGATCTTAACCAATTCTGGTTGAAGGGTTAAGGCTTCTTCTGGATAATCATCCACATAGTAGAAACCATTTTGAATCGCTTCTTTAGAAGATTTATCTCCCTTGTATTGGTCCAAATCCCATGTAAGTTCATAGTAGTTCGTTGAACCAGCTAGAACCTCTTTACCATCAATATTTACACCTTGCTTGTTCTTGTTAACTTTCAAAGGCTTGATGTAGTTGTTATTTGGATTGTCAGGATCATTTGGTTTACCTGGAGTCGTTACACGAACAATGTTTGACTTAACACCGTAGGCGTCGTTGACTGTCAATGTAAAGTTATTTGTATAAGTTGCCCCATCATTCAAGACACGACCAACAACAGTTGGATATAGAGTCTCAAAGGATTTTGTCAAATCCGCATTGAAAGCAGCCAAGGTCTCCTCAGTAGCCTTAAAGGTTACAGTGTGACTAGCTTTATCATAGCTTGTTTCAAAACCTTTGCTTGCAGCCTTGGTTGCTTCCAAATCAAACTGATAGCCAGTTGGAAGTGGATCTACCAATACAAATGAAGTTGTTTTTGGACGACCAGCTGTCAACGCTTCTGTTTTCAACTCAAACTTCACTACAGACTGCTTAGCAACTAGAGTACGATCGATATCTACTCCATCCTCATTTTTAATTTCTTTATTAATCTGAGGTTGTGCAAATAGACGATTGTAATGGAAGTGAACTGTTGGCACCGCTGGTGGTGTTGGCAACTGCTTAGGAGTTGGTGCTACCGGCGGAGTTGGCAATGGATCATAATTTGGCTCTTCTGGTTTTGATGGCTCTGGTTGATCTGGAGTTTTTACCGGTGGAGTTGG
>NZ_KV808769.1:0-341 GCF_001812375.1 Streptococcus sp. HMSC077F03 | reverse complement strand
AAACAATGGTGCGAACACCCTTCTTACCAGCTATCTTCACTTGACGACTGCCTTCAGCTAAGAGTGCATTTTCAACCTCACGAGTCTGGAAGGCAACTTCTTCAGTTTTGGTTACTTCCTTAGTCGTTACAACTGCTTTTGAACCGGTATAAGTAATCTTGTTTTTGGCTGCTTTCTTGGTCTTGCGTGAAACTTCTTTACGAGATTTTTCAACACCATCCACTTTTGTCACTTCATAAGTGACTTCATCGATACCTTCTTCACCTTCTTCAACACGTATTTGACCTTTATCCAGTGCTGGGTCTACTTTCGTTTCTTCTTTGAAAGCAACTTTTTCCTCT
>NZ_KV808768.1:23471-26361 GCF_001812375.1 Streptococcus sp. HMSC077F03 | reverse complement strand
CAAACCACCCGTTAGACGGGTGGTTATGATTTTGTGAAAGAGGATAAGAGAATGACTTGGAGAATTGTGCATGTCTGTCAGAGTGAAAAAATGCAATTAAAGTTAGATAACCTTTTAATTAAGAAAATGGGTCAAGACTATGTTATCCCACTGAGTGATATTTCGATAATTGTAGCAGAAGGAGGGGAGACTGTTGTAACTTTAAGGTTATTAAGTGCTTTAAGTAAGCATAATATTGCTTTAATTGTCTGTGATAATGAACATTTGCCTACTGGAATTTATCATTCTCAAAATGGTCATTTTAGAGCCTATAAAAAATTACAGGAGCAATTATTGTGGACACAGGAACAGAAAGACAAATTATGGCAGATAGTGACCTATTTCAAAATAAATAACCAGCAAGATGTTCTTGCAATGTTTGAGAAACATATTGATAGTATCCAATTATTAGCAGATTATAAAGATCATATTGAGTTTGGAGATAAAACCAATCGTGAAGGTCATGCTGCCAAAGTTTATTTTAATGAATTGTTTGGTAAGAAATTTGTGCGACTTACTCAACAGGAAACGGATGTCATAAATGCTGGTCTTAATTATGGCTATGCGATTATGAGAGCGCAGATGGCACGGATTATTGCTGGTTACGGTTTGAATCCCATGATTGGCATTTTCCATAAGAATGAATATAACCAATTTAACCTGGTTGATGATTTAATGGAACCTTTTCGGCAGATTGTCGATGTCTGGGTCTATCAAAATTTACGGGATGAAGAATATTTGAAGTACGAGTTTCGCTTGGCGCTAACAGATACACTAAATGCAAGGATTCGTTACGGTAAAGAAACTTGTTCTGTGACAGTAGCAATGGATAAGTATGTCAAAGGTTTTCTAAAATGTATCTCTGATAAGGATACTAGTAAATTTTACTGTCCGGTGGTTTCGAGTGTAGAATGGAGTTAAAGAAATGAGGTATGAAGCATTGAGATTATTGTGTTTTTTTGATTTGCCAATGGAAACCAATCAAGAAAAGAGAGTCTATCGTAACTTTCGAAAAGACTTAATTGCTAATGGTTTTGAAATGTTACAATTTTCGGTTTATTATAGAACCTGTCCTAACCGAAGTTTTGCTAGTAAATTCTATAAAAAATTAAGTCAGAGTAATTTACCAAGTGGGAATGTCCGTTTGCTTGCAGTAACAGAGAAACAATTCTCTGAAATGGTTTTAATCATTGGTGGGAAAACAAAGCAAGAAGAAGTAGTCAGTGATAATAAGTTGGTAGTTATATGAAAATGAATATTAGTCATCCATACAAGGATAATATTTTATTAAGTTTTGGTCAATTTACTCAAATTATAGGACAAGATCAGCAATTAAAATACTATATTTGGCAGATACTATTATGGTATTTCGGAGGAAAAAAATATAGTGAGGAAGATTTAGTTCTATTTGAACAGAATGAACCTAAAATACTGATAGATGATACAATTGTTTCTCGTTCGGAATTTAGTGTCATTCAAATATCCAATATCAATGATTTGATTGAACAAATGGAATATAAAAAAGGAACAGTAGCCTATGATTATATAAAGAAAAAGATTAATTCTATAGAGATAATGGAGCAAATTGAAAATATCAATGACAATCTAGATAGGATTTCACTTTTATTGAATCAGAAGTTGAATCTTCAAATCGATGATATTATCTATCATACTGAAGCAAAATATTTTAATATGGATCAATTAATTCAAAAAAATTTTTTACCATACTTTGGAAAAAATGATAAAAATATATCCTTTGAATTTGTAGACAATAAGACAAAGTTTTTATTATTTCTTTCCATGTTAGAAGTTATTGCGACGAACAGTTCTGAAAAGTTCTTGCTTGTCTTACGAAATTTGGATGATTTTTTATCCTATAATGATTTTGTTGAATGTTGCGAGAAAATGGAGTTTCTTACTAATCATAGTAACTCATTATATATTGTGTTGTTTCCTTCAAATGAAGGTTATCTTCATGTAACTAAAGAAGTAATCGAGGAGATTAATATCGTTTCTGATTATGCCGATCATTTTTATTCTTTAGAATTTATGTATGAACGATTTAGCAATCAATATCCAATAAATCAAATACCTGATGAACAAGACTTTTTAACTTCTTTAAGAAAGGTTGGCCCCTATTTATTTAGTTCTGACATTCTTCATATGAGTTTATCTATAGAGGATCAAGTAGCATTAAAGATTTTAAACAAATTGTATCAGTATGAAATGAAAACAAAATTCCGTATTGAAGCGGTCAATCCAATGTTATTGAAATATTTGAAAGAATAGTATTGACGAGCGAGATTTAAGGCTTTATAATGTTTTTGAGGGAACAAAAATCAAAATTGACGAATTTGCGGTTTTTGTACTCTCAAGATTTAAGTAACTGTACAACCGAATCCTGAATTACACTCTAATAATGAGTGTTTTTGTACTCTCAAGATTTAAGTAACTGTACAACACTTACTTTCGAACTGGAACACGATTATGGGTTTTTGTACTCTCAAGATTTAAGTAACTGTACAACAGCCATTAATGAAATTGTTTAAAAGAAAGGGTTTTTGTACTCTCAAGATTTAAGTAACTGTACAACAGCTCAATCATTTCATTTGTTTTAGATGCTGTTTTTGTACTCTCAAGATTTAAGTAACT
Organism: Streptococcus sp. HMSC077F03; assembly: GCF_001812375.1. Lineage (GTDB taxonomy): Bacteria > Bacillota > Bacilli > Lactobacillales > Streptococcaceae > Streptococcus > Streptococcus oralis_S. The sequence continues at coordinate 23,670 of NZ_KV808768.1, read as the reverse complement.
GTACAACCAAACTTTGAGTGTGAGGAACTTAAGTATGGTTTTTGTACTCTCAAGATTTAAGTAACTGTACAACGGGTTTTATGCCACGGGAGAAAGCAAGCCGGTTTTTGTACTCTCAAGATTTAAGTAACTGTACAACCGGAAGCCGTTAGTAGTATCATACAGACGGGTTTTTGTACTCTCAAGATTTAAGTAACTG
>NZ_KV808768.1:0-23371 GCF_001812375.1 Streptococcus sp. HMSC077F03 | reverse complement strand
GTACTCTCAAGATTTAAGTAACTGTACAACAGACTAAATTGGATCCAGGATTAGCAATTGGAACGAAAACGCTCTTTTTAATTTCTTATGGAGTAGCTCCCCAGTATGATATAATGTCATTTAGTAGCAACCAGAGAATAGAGGAGCGGAAACGATGCTAGCTATTTGTATAGATTCTATAGGTGACAAGTCAGGAACCTATAAGTTGTTAAGAAATTATTCATCCTTGCCTTTCTCTTTAATCCAATCCAAAATAAATGTTCATAACACGGTAATAGAAGTAGACATGTTAGATTTGGACGAATTGAAAAAGGTTAGAGCCCTCATCCATGAGTTGAGTGCCATTGGGACTATGGTTACGATGAGAGATTCTACAGGAATTATTACCTTAGAATTTTTAAATAATATTATTTCTACCTTCGAAGAGATTGCGGCTGAGAGAGAAGAACTAGATGCTCTGATGTTTGAGGGGGAAGAGTGATTGTCACTTTTTCCAGTGAATCATACATTCCCAAGTTAGTTTTTAGTAATAAAAGGAAAATCAATGAAAGATAATAAAAATTTGTTGCTCTTCCTACAGGAGTTGATATACGGTCTTGTAGATTTTATCAGTGAGAAAGAATATAAGGAATTTGTCCTTGATTCCTTAAAACTTTCAAAACAGGAGCTTGATAAACAGAGTGGGTTTTGTCCAGATGATTTATACAATCGATTGGAAAATATGGACGAGCTGGATATCTTGACATTTCAGGAGCTGGATAAGAAAACCAATCCACTAGTTTGGAACTGTATCGCTAATTTCTTTGTCCTAGTTTGTCACTATTCATATATTGCTTCGGAAGAAATCTACCTACCACAAACGATTGAAAGTGTTGACGAGGACATACTTGAGGTTCTTTCCTTAAGTTACAAACAAATCCTAGCTGAAAATAGGGAACTTATTTCACAAATATCTGGACCAGAAATAGAAGGATATTTAAAGGATGATCTCGTTAAAAACTACTTTGGTTCACTATTTTTATCAGATGAGAATGAATAGGCTATTCGTTCAAGTATAGATAAGGAGAGGATATGCTTACGAGTTATTTTATGTTGATTTTTGCTGAAGCAATTGTAAACCGTATGGAAACACGATACAGTTCTCAAATTCGAACTGCCTTGGATGCATGTTGGAGTTTTTTGGAGAATAGAGACAAAAGGGGAGAGGAACTTTATCGCCTTTTAGATGATGGGACAGACTTCAGTGGAATATTTATCTACATGCAGTTAGATGAAAATGAAGCGAATGGTCTCTTGTGGGACAACATTAGTTATGCAATAGGTGTGACTGCTAAAGAAGCTTTTGAGTTTGAAAATAAGAAGGAGCTTCCTTCTCCCTTGGAAAACATTGAACCGGAACTACTTGATGTCTTTATTGATAATTTAAAAGAGATTAGCATGGATCTTTATCATCACGTCGAAACAGTAAAAATTTTCATCAATAAAAATCCATACCCATCAAGAGAATCTGCCCTAAAAGAACTAGATAGACTAGGATTACTTAGATGATTTGAATAGATGATTTGGCGAAAATTCAAAAAGAACACCCCGGAAGTTAGAGTGTCATCTCTACCTTTTGGGGTGTCGTTTATTTTTAATAGTTAAGCATTTTAAAGTACCCACGTACGGATAGCATGGGCAACGCCAGATTCATCATTTGTTTTGGTGATGTATTTGGCGATTTTTTTGAGTTCTGGATTTCCATTTTCCATAACAACGGGATTTCCAACGACTTCCAGCATGGTGCGGTCATTCTCTTCGTCACCGATCGCCATGGTTTCATCTTTGGTCAATCCGAGTTTTTCAGCTAGATGGGTAATAGCTGAACCCTTGTCTACATTCTTTTTAAGGAGTTCGAGGTAGAAAGGAGCAGATTTGTTGATGGAGTAGCGCTCGTAAAATTCTGCTGGAATTTTTTCAATCGTAGCGTCGAGAATTTCTGGTTCATCGATAAACATACACTTGACGATTTCCTTGTCAGCCATTTCTTCAGGAGTGCGGTAGAAGATGGGCATGCTGACGAGGGTTGATTCGTGCACCGTGTACTTTCCGATATTGCGATTGGCAGTATAGATACCGTCCTTGGTAATAGCGTGCATGTGGACACCGAGCTTGCGACTGAGAAATTCCATATCCAGATAATCCTCATAGGTCAAGGATTCGCTGATAATCTCATGGCCAGTAGCAGTTTCTTGGACAAGGGCACCGTTGAAGGTCACGACATAGTCACCTTGGTCTCTTAACTGCAAGTCGTCCAGAAGTTTGGCAACACCTGCGATAGGACGACCCGTTGCAATCACGACTTTGACGCCAGCTTCTTTGGCATCTTGGATGGCAGAAAAGACTTCCGGAGTGATTTCTTTTTTACTGTTAACCAGGGTACCATCGATATCGACGGCGATTAGTTTAATACTCATAAATTTCCTCTATTCGTTCTTATTTGGGGTAAAATGATCGTTCTCAATCAAGTGTAAAAATTGCTGGGTGATACTTGCGAAGATGCTATTTTGGTCCAACATTTCTTTCGGGAAATAGAAACGATTGTCTCCATGGCGACTGCCAGCAAGGGATTGGACGATAGGAGACAGGCTAGAGAGTTCAGCCAGTTCTCCATTTTTTTGTATAATCTCAATCTGTGTCCGTGGATTTTCAGATTCGGGACGATAGATATCATAAGGGAGGTCAAAGTTCTTATGAATGGCAGTATAGTAGTCTGGATCAAAACCGATTTCTTCAACCAGTTGTCTCATGGTTGCGAGTTGGTCTTGGTCTTTTTCTGAAAAAGTAATGGATTTAAAGACCTTGCGGTTGACAAAACGTTGCGACAAGTCGGCTAGTATCTTGTCAGGACTGGTCATCCAGAGTTGGAAGTAGGTATTCATCACGCCGTCATCAAGTGCCAGATAATCAGATAGAGTAACTTTCTTTTCAAAAAAAGGTAGCAAATGAGGAGAAGTGCGTGCAAAGAAGTCCTTGTCTTCAGGATAGAGTTCCTTAGCGCGTTTGAGGAGATTCTGTAGAAGAACCTCCATGGCGCGTGTTGCTGGGTGGAAATAAACCTGCATATACATCTGGTAGCGACTGAGAACGTAGTCTTCGATGGCATGCATGCCGTTGCGCTGAAAGGCGATCCCATTTTCGACAGGACGAATGACTCGGAGGATGCGAGTCAGGTCAAATTCCCCATAAGATGCTCCTGTAAAATAAGAGTCGCGCAATAGATAGTCCATGCGATCCGCATCAATCTGACTAGAAATGAGCTGCACGACCTGCTTGTTAGGATAGGTATGGTCGATAACACTGGCTACCTTTTCTGGGCAATCTGGCGCTACTTGTAGCAGGACTTGGTGAATCTCTGTCTCAGGACTTTGGATGATTTCCTGAGTAATGGCTTCATGATTTGTATCAAAAAGATTTTCAAAAGTATGCGAGTAGGCACCATGCCCAAGGTCGTGTAGGAGAGCAGCGGTCATGGTCAAGAGAGACTCAGCAGGATCCCATTCTTCAGGGTATTTTTCTTCAAAAATCTCCGTGATACGTCGAGCAATCTCATAGACTCCCAAACAGTGGGAAAAGCGACTGTGCTCACCACCATGGAAGGTATAACTGGAAGTCCCTAGCTGTTTGATACGGCGAAGACGTTGAAATTCTTTTGTATTGATCAAGTCGTATATGACCTGATTATTGACGTGGATATAGTTGTGAACTGGGTCACGGAATACTTTTTCGTTCATATGACCATTATAGCAAAATCCTGCTCTTTTTGGTAAAATAGTAGGACAAGAGACAAGAAAGAGGATTTGATGTGAAGATTCGGATGCGAAATACGATTCAGTTTGATGAACAATTGGAAGTCATTGACCAACTCTATGACGTGGAAGTGCGTGAAAAGGGAGATTATCACTATCTGCTTTTCTACAATGAGGAAAAAGAAAAAGTGGTTCTCAAGTTTCATAGTCAAGAACTGGTGATGACCCGTTTCTCGAGTCCCAAAACCATCATGCGTTTTCTAAAGGATAGTGATAGTTTAGCCTATATTCCGACTCCAATGGGGATGCAGGAGTTTATCATTCAAACGAATCACTATGAATTGGATGGGCAAAAGATTGAATTAGCCTATCAACTGCAAAACCAAGAGGGACACCCCTTTGCCAGCTATCAATTAGAAATTACTTGGGGATAAGAAAAAGGTTGGCGGAAGCCACCCTTATTTGATATAGAGTTCTTGATTTTTTAGGACAATTTCACGAACACTTGCGAATTTCTTGAGTTTTTTCAGTTCTTCAGGATGGGTTACCAGAGTGATAACATAGCCCTCCTTGCCCATGCGACCTGTACGACCAGCACGGTGGGTATAGGTTTCCATATCTCTAGGGACGTCGAAGTTGACAACACATTCCAAGCTATCAATATCAATCCCACGAGCCAAAAGATCAGTTGCAAGGAGTAGGGTTAGCTGCTTGCCTTTAAACTTTTCTAAGATGACTTTTCGAAATTTAACATTGACATCGCTAGCGAGGGAAACAGCCAAGATATCGCGATACTGTAATTTTTCTTCTGCACTTCCAAGGTCTGACAAGCTGTTAAAGAAGACCAGACCACGGAAATCCTCTACATGTGCTAGTTTTCGTAGCATGTCCACTCGGTGACGTTGGTCTACCTGCATGTAGAAGTGTTGGATGTTGTCCAGTTTTTGATCAGAGAGATCAATAGTGCGCGTGTTTGGTGCAATCTTTTCTTGGTCAAACTTGGTCGTCGCACTCATGTAGATGAGTTGGTGGTCACGAGGTGCGTAGTGGGTGATTTTCTCGACAAAGTGAATTTGAGAATCATCGAACAATTGGTCAAATTCATCCAGAATGATGGTTTCTACATTCATCATCTTGATTTTTTTCAATTTAATCAACTCAAAGATACGGCCAGGTGTTCCAATCAGAATTTCTGGTCCTTTTTTAAGACGTTCAATCTGGCGTTTCTGACTCGAACCTGATAAGAAGAGCTGAGCAGTTAAGCCGATAGCCTCTGACCACGTTTTACATACATCAAAAATCTGTCCAGCTAGTTCTGTATTTGGTGCTAGGATCAAGAGTTGCTGGGCTTTTTTCTTTTGTAGTCTGAGAAGACTTGGCAGGAGGTAAGCTAGGGTCTTACCAGTTCCTGTCGGGCTTACTCCCAGTAAGTTTTCTCCAGCTAGTATAGGCTCAAATAGTTGAGTTTGAATGGGGGTAAATTCTTGGAAACCGAGTTGGTCACTCAATTCCTGCCATTCAGTCGGTAGTTTGGTTTTCATTTTTCTGCCTCAAATCTAATGCCAGCAGTCTGGCGCATGGTATAGAGTAAATCATGAACAGAGCTTGCATCATCCAGCCAGTTCTGGTAGAAAGTCTGGTCTGGTTGCTGGATCATCTGTGCAAATACAGCAACTTCCTCAGTCATCGTATGGGGAGCTTGTTGGATAGGGAGCTGGATTGGATTTCCTTGGTGGTCGCTAAAAATAGCTGAGCGGACATGTTCAATCGTGTTAAGGGTCAAGGTTCCATCTGCTGTGTAAATCTCACAAGGAAGATTGGAAGTAATGTTTTTTCCTGCCTTGATATGAACTTGAAAGTCAGGGTAGAAGAGGATACCATCGCCATTTAGGTCAATGCTATTGTCAAGCTGTTGAGCCTGATAGGTCGCGTCCTGAGCCTTTCCAAAGAGACGAATAGCAGCGTAGAGGGGATAAATCCCCAAGTCCATAAGAGCTCCACCAGCAAAACGGTCTGAAAAGACATTGGGAGTCTGTCCAGCCAACAAGTCAGGCATCTTGGAAGAATACTTGGCATAGTTGAAATCTGCTCCCAGCACTTGCTTGTCTGCTAAAAAGTTTTTGATAGTGGTAAAAGCTTCTTCGTGGTAATTACGAGCTGCTTCAAAGATAAAACAGTGATTTTTCTCAGCTGTTTGTCTCAAATCTAGCCATTCATGTGGCTGAGTGACAGCTGGCTTTTCAAGAATGACGTGTTTCCCAAAAGACAAGGCTGCTTTGGCTTGAACAAAATGCAAGGAGTTTGGACTAGCGATATAGACTACATCAAAGGAGCTCTTGAAGAAGTCTTCTACTTGATCAAAGAGTTGGATATCTTGATAGCGAGAAGCAAAGGTTGCTGCTGTTTCTATCTTTCTAGAATAGACAGCGACCAGCTGGTATTCTCCGTTAGCATGGGCTGCTTCTATGAAATGATGACTGATAGCCCCTGTTCCGATGACACCTAATTTAAGCATAAATACTCCTTTTCCGACTTCAAATCCTTCCTTCATTATAACATAGAAAAGAAGGACTATCCAACAGATGGTAAAAATTTTCAAATGGGCTACGCATTTTTAGGAGAAAGTGGTACAATATTGAAATGAGTAAATGAAACTGAATTGGGAGAGAAAATGAGATTATTACCAATAAGAAAAATATCACGTCAGTCTAAGCGACTAGCGCTTTTTTTGACTTTTTGTGCAGGATATGTCGATGCTTATACCTTTATCGTGCGAGGGAACACCCTTGTCGCTGGACAGACTGGGAATGTGGTTTTTCTTTCTGTAGGACTTATTCAACAAAATGTATCGGATGCCAGTGCCAAAGTAATGACCTTGTTTTCCTTTATGATGGGTGTCTTTTTTCTGACATTGTATAAGGAAAAACTACGAATTGTTAAAAAGCCGATTTTGTCCTTGATTCCACTTGCAGTCTTATCCCTAATTATAGGCTTTGTGCCGCAAACGGTTGACAATATCTATCTCGTACCGCCCTTGGCCTTTTGTATGGGACTGGTGACAACAGCCTTTGGAGAAGTGTCAGGTATTGCCTATAATAATGCTTTTATGACGGGCAATATTAAACGAACCATGTTGGCTTTTGGAGATTATTTCCGGACCAAGCATACGCCTTTTCTACGAGAGGGCTTGATTTTTGTTAGCTTACTTAGTAGTTTTGTCTTCGGAGTTGTTTTTTCAGCTTATTTGACGATTTACTATCAGGAGAAGACAATTCTAGGTGTTCCTCTTATGATGAGTATCTTTTACTTCAGTATGTTTTTTGCTTCTTGGAGAAAAAAAGGGAAAGAAAAAGCTTAAATTTGATTGATTTCGCTTGTAAGAAAAAAGAAGATATGCTATACTTGAAGAGTTGACTATGCACAATCCTGTGCAACCGCACGAACATCGTTTGCTCATCGTATACAAAATTTAAACTTTGTTATACTTAGAGCTCTTCTTTTAAGTGGTTCGTCCCACGATGCTAGGCGAGTCTTCACAAAAATACGGGGAAACCCTAAAAATCATAGGAGGTGCATAATGAGCACATACGCAATTATCAAAACTGGCGGAAAACAAGTTAAAGTTGAAGTTGGTCAAGCAGTTTACGTTGAAAAATTGAACGTTGAAGCTGGTCAAGAAGTTACTTTTAACGAAGTTGTTCTTGTTGGTGGTGAAAACACTGTTGTCGGAACTCCACTTGTTGCTGGAGCTACTGTAGTTGGAACTGTTGAAAAACAAGGAAAACAAAAGAAAGTTGTTACTTACAAGTACAAACCTAAAAAAGGTAGCCACCGTAAACAAGGTCACCGTCAACCATATACAAAAGTTGTCATCAACGCGATCAACGCTTAATTTTAAGGAGAACACATGATACAAGCAGTCTTTGAGAGAGCCGAAGATGGCGAGCTGAGGAGTGCGGAAATTACTGGACACGCCGAAAGTGGCGAATACGGCTTAGATGTCGTGTGTGCATCGGTTTCTACGCTTGCCATTAACTTTATCAATTCCATTGAGAAATTTGCAGGCTATGAACCAATCTTAGAATTAAACGAAGATGAAGGTGGCTATCTAAAGGTTGAAATACCAGCGGATCTTCCTTCGCACCAGAGAGAAATGACCCAGTTATTCTTTGAATCATTTTTCTTAGGTATGGCAAATTTATCGGAGAACTCTTCTGAGTTCGTCCAAACCAGAGTTATCACAGAAAACTAACACGGAGGAAAACATTATGTTAAAAATGACTCTTAACAACTTGCAACTTTTCGCCCACAAAAAAGGTGGAGGTTCTACATCAAACGGACGTGATTCACAAGCAAAACGTCTTGGAGCTAAAGCAGCTGACGGACAAACTGTAACAGGTGGATCAATCCTTTACCGTCAACGTGGTACACACATCTATCCAGGTGTAAACGTTGGACGTGGTGGAGACGATACTTTGTTCGCTAAAGTTGAAGGCGTAGTACGCTTTGAACGTAAAGGTCGCGATAAGAAACAAGTTTCTGTTTACCCAATCGCAAAATAAAAAGGTCCAGTGAACCTTTTTATCCCGAGCCTTGGTATTTTAAGGCGAGGAAGCTAGAAGTAGCATTAAATAAGGCTTTCCGAGTTTTCGGAGAGCCTATTTTTTTGTTTTGATACCCATAACTCTTTGTTACTAGTGTAGATTAATTTTATGAGCGACATTATTTTTCCTAAGTGGAAAATTTCTAAAATATGGTATAATGAACAGATAGAGAAGTTGGGGGTAGAAGATGAATATTCAACAATTACGCTATGTTGTTGCTATTGCCAATAGTGGTACTTTCCGTGAAGCTGCTGAAAAGATGTATGTTAGTCAGCCGAGTCTGTCTATTTCTGTGCGCGATTTGGAAAAAGAGTTAGGCTTTAAAATTTTCCGTCGGACGAGTTCAGGAACGTTTTTGACACGTCGCGGTATGGAATTTTATGAGAAAGCGCAAGAATTGGTCAAAGGATTTGATGTTTTTCAAAATCAGTATGCCAATCCTGAGGAAGAAAAGGATGAATTTTCCATTGCCAGTCAGCACTATGACTTCTTGCCACCAACCATTACGGCTTTTTCAGAGCGCTATCCTGACTACAAAAACTTTCGTATTTTTGAGTCTACTACAGTTCAAATCTTAGACGAAGTAGCCCAAGGACATAGTGAGATTGGGATTATCTACCTCAACAACCAAAATAAAAAGGGCATCATGCAACGGGTTGAAAAGCTTGGTTTAGAAGTTATTGAACTAATTCCTTTCCAGACTCACATTTATCTTCGTGAAGGACATCCTTTAGCACAGAAAGAGGAATTGGTCATGGAGGATCTGGTGGATCTGCCAACAGTTCGCTTTACTCAGGAAAAGGACGAGTACCTATACTATTCAGAGAACTTTGTCGATACCAGTGCTAGCTCCCAGATGTTCAATGTGACCGACCGTGCTACTTTGAATGGTATTTTGGAGCGGACGGATGCTTATGCGACTGGGTCTGGATTTTTAGATAGTGACAGTGTTAATGGCATTACAGTTATTCGTCTCAAGGATAATTTAGATAACCGCATGGTTTATGTCAAACGGGAAGAAGTTGAGCTTAGTCAAGCTGGGACACTCTTCGTTGAGGTTATGCAAGAATATTTTGATCAGAAGAGGAAATCATGAAAAAAAGAGGAATAGTGGCAGTCATTGTACTGCTCTTAATTGCACTGGATCAGTGGGTTAAAGCCTATGTTCTCCAGCAGATTCCACTGGGTGAAGTGCGTTCGTGGATCCCCAATCTCGTTAGCTTGACTTATCTACAAAATAGAGGAGCAGCCTTCTCTATGTTACAAGACCAGCAGTGGTTTTTTGCTATCATTACCTTGGTCGTCATGGCTGGAGCCATTTGGTATCTACATAAACACATGGAGGATTCTCTCTGGCTAGTTTTTGGACTGACTTTGATAATCGCGGGAGGTCTGGGCAACTTTATCGACAGAATGAGTCAAGGTTTTGTGGTGGATATGTTTCACCTAGACTTTATCAACTTTGCGATTTTCAATGTTGCTGACAGCTATTTGACAGTTGGTGTCATTGTTTTATTGATTGCAATGCTTAAAGAGGAAGTAAATGGAAATAAAAATTGAAACTGGTGGGCAACGTTTAGACAAGGCCCTGTCGGATCTTACAGAATTGTCGCGCAGTCTCGCTAATGAACAAATCAAGGCTGGACAAGTTTTGGTTAATGGCCAAGTCAAGAAAGCAAAATATACGGTCCAAGAGGGGGATGTCGTCACTTACCATGTGCCAGAACCAGAGGTTTTAGAATATGTGGCTGAGGATATTCCGCTCGAAATTATCTACCAAGATGAGGACGTAGCCGTTGTCAATAAGCCTCAAGGGATGGTGGTTCATCCCAGCGCTGGTCATACCAGTGGAACCTTGGTCAATGCCCTCATGTACCATATAAAAGACTTGTCAGGTATCAATGGTGTTCTCCGCCCAGGAATCGTTCACCGCATTGACAAGGATACGTCAGGTCTCCTCATGATTGCTAAGAATGATGAGGCCCACTTGGCACTTGCCCAAGAGCTCAAGGATAAAAAGTCTCTACGCAAATACTGGGCGATTGTTCATGGCAATCTGCCAAATGATCGTGGTGTCATTGAAGCACCGATTGGTCGGAGCGAAAAAGACCGTAAGAAACAGGCTGTAACTGCTAAAGGGAAGCCAGCTGTGACTCGTTTTCAGGTCTTGGAACGCTTTGGAGACTATAGTTTGTTAGAGTTGCAACTGGAAACAGGGCGTACCCACCAAATCCGTGTCCATATGGCTTATATCGGTCATCCAGTCGCTGGGGACGAGGTCTATGGTCCACGCAAAACCTTGAAAGGACATGGGCAATTCCTCCATGCTAAAACTCTAGGTTTTACCCATCCGAGAACAGGTGAAACCATGGAATTCACAGCAGATATTCCAGAGATTTTTAAAGAAACGCTGGAAAGGTTGCGTAAAACTGAGAATAGATAAAAGAGTTGAGATTGCTGTCTCAACCTTTTTCATTTCAAGTCTTTTCTATTTTAAAACATTCATGTTATAATGGATAAATATGAAGAATCGGAGTGAGAATATGAAGTACAAACGAATCGTCTTTAAGGTGGGGACTTCGTCCTTGACAAATGAAGACGGGAGTTTATCAAGAAGTAAAGTAAAGGCAATTACCCAACAATTAGCTATGTTGCATGAAGCTGGACATGAGTTGATTTTGGTTTCATCTGGTGCAGTAGCGGCAGGGTTTGGAGCTTTGGGCTTTAAAAAACGTCCGACCAAGATTGCAGATAAGCAGGCTTCGGCTGCAGTAGGACAAGGTTTGCTACTAGAAGAATACACAACCAACCTCCTCATGCGTCAAATAGTCTCTGCGCAAATTTTGCTGACACAGGATGATTTTGTAGATAAGCGTCGATATAAGAATGCCCATCAGGCCTTGTCTGTATTGCTTCATCGTGGTGCCATTCCTATCATCAATGAGAATGACAGTGTCGTTATTGATGAGCTCAAGGTGGGGGACAATGATACTCTGAGTGCCCAGGTAGCGGCTATGGTTCAAGCAGACCTTTTGGTTCTCTTGACAGATGTGGACGGTCTCTATACTGGAAATCCCAACTCAGATCCAACAGCCAAACGTTTGGAGAAAATCGAGACTATCAATCGTGAGATTATTGATATGGCTGGTGGAGCAGGTTCGTCTAATGGTACTGGGGGTATGCTGACAAAAATCAAAGCTGCAACTATTGCGACGGAGTCAGGAGTGCCAGTCTATATTTGCTCCTCCTTGAAATCAGCTGCCTTGATTGAGGCAGTAGAGGATACAAAGGATGGTTCCTTCTTTGTTGCGCAAGAGAAGGGACTTCGTACCCAGAAACAATGGCTGGCCTTCTATGCTCAAAGTCAGGGAACGATTTGGGTAGATGGTGGAGCTGCAGAGGCACTTTCAAAAAACGGGAAAAGTCTCCTTTTATCGGGTGTGGTAGAAGTGGAAGGAAACTTCTCTTACCACGATATTGTCACAGTGGCTGATAAAGAAACAGGTCAATCTCTTGGAAAGGGACGTGTCCAATTTGGTGTCTCAGCCCTAGAAGATATGCTCCGTTCTCAAAAAGCTAAGGGAGTCTTGATTCACCGTGATGACTGGATTTCCATCACTCCTGAAATCCAGCTGCTCTTTACAGAATTTTAGAGGTGAACGATGGTAAGTACACAAGAACAATTTGAACAGGTACAAGCTGTTAAGAAATCAATCAATACTGCTAGCGAAGCAGTGAAAAACCAAGCCTTGCTAGCTATGGCTGATCATTTATTGGCGGCTACTGAGGAGATTTTAGTGGCAAATGCCCTCGATATGGCAGCGGCCAAGGGGAAAATCTCAGATGTTATGCTAGATCGTCTTTATTTGGATGAGGGACGTATAGAAGCGATGGCAAGAGGGATTCGTGAAGTGGTTGCTTTACCAGATCCTATTGGTGAGGTCCTAGAAACAAGTCAGCTTGAAAATGGCTTGGTTATTACCAAGAAGCGTGTGGCCATGGGGGTTATTGGTATTATCTATGAAAGTCGTCCAAATGTGACATCTGATGCGGCTGCTTTGGCTCTCAAAAGTGGCAATGCGGTCGTTCTTCGTAGTGGTAAGGATGCCTACCGAACTGCTCATGCTATTGTCACAGCTTTGAAGAAGGGCTTGGAGACAACGACCATTCATCCAAATGTGATTCAACTGGTGGAAGATACCAGCCGAGAAAGTAGCTATGCTATGATGAAGGCCAAGGGTTATCTAGACCTTCTCATACCTCGTGGAGGCGCTGGTTTGATCAATGCTGTGGTTGAAAATGCTATCGTGCCCGTTATCGAGACAGGAACTGGGATTGTCCATGTCTATGTGGATAAGGATGCCGATGAAGACAAGGCTCTAGCCATCATCAACAATGCTAAAACCAGTCGTCCTTCTGTCTGCAATGCCATGGAGGTCTTGCTAGTTCATGAAGACAAGGCAGCAAGCTTCCTTCCTCTCTTGGAACAAGTTCTGGTTACAAGTCGGAAAGAAGCTGGACTGGAACCAATTCAATTCCGCTTGGATAGCCAAGCAAGTCAGTTTGTTTCAGGTCGAGCAGCTGAGGCCCAAGACTTTGACACCGAGTTTTTAGACTATATCCTAGCGATTAAGGTTGTGAGCAGTTTAGAAGAAGCGGTTGCGCATATTGAAGCCCACAGTACCCATCATTCGGACGCCATTGTAACAGAGAATGCCGAAGCTGCGGCTTACTTTACAAATCAAGTTGACTCTGCAGCGGTTTATGTCAATGCTTCAACGCGTTTCACTGATGGAGGTCAATTTGGTCTTGGATGTGAAATGGGGATTTCGACTCAGAAACTGCACGCGCGTGGTCCAATGGGCTTGAAGGAATTAACTAGCTACAAGTATGTGGTTACTGGTGACGGACAGATAAGGGAGTAAGAGATGAAAATTGGATTTATCGGTTTGGGAAATATGGGAGCTAGTTTGGCCAAGGCTGTCTTGCAGGCCAAGACGGGTGAACAGATTCTCCTTGCCAATCGCAGTCAAGCAAAAGTAGATGCTTTCATCGCCAATTTCGGTGGCCAGGCTTCCAGTAATGAAGAAATTTTTGCAGAAGCAGATGTGATCTTTCTAGGAGTTAAGCCTGCTCAGTTTTCTGAAATCCTTGCTCAATACCAGTCTATCCTTGAAAAACGAGAGAGTCTTCTTTTGATTTCCATGGCGGCTGGATTGACCTTGGAAAAACTAGCTAGTCTTATCCCAAGTCAACATCGTATCATTCGCATCATGCCCAATACTCCAGTGGCTATCGGTCAAGGGGTGATTAGTTATGCCATGTCAGCAAACTGTCGTGCTGAGGACAGGGAACTCTTTTGTCAGCTTTTAGCCAAGGCTGGTCTCTTGGTTGAACTTGGGGATGGCTTAATCGATGCGGCGACAGGTCTCGCAGGTTGTGGACCAGCTTTTGTCTATCTCTTTATCGAGGCTTTGGCAGATGCAGGTGTTCAATCAGGATTGCCCCGAGAAAGGGCCTTGAAAATGGCAGCCCAAACAGTAGTCGGCGCTGGACAAATGGTTCTCGAAAGCCAGCAACATCCTGGAGTTTTGAAAGACCAAGTTTGCAGCCCAGGAGGTTCGACTATTGCTGGTGTAGCAAGTCTGGAAGAACATGCCTTTAGAGGCACAGTCATGGACGCAGTTCAGCAAGCCTATAAACGAACACAAGAACTAGGTAAATAAGAGGTTGGATGACTCCCAGCCTCTTTTATGCTCTTTTGAAATCAGAAGACGCAAAAAGATTGTCACAAAAACCTATTTTTTTGATAGAATAGAAGGTAGAAAAAAAGAAATGAGTTAGACATGTCAAAAGGATTTTTAGTCTCTCTTGAGGGACCAGAGGGAGCAGGAAAGACCAGTGTTTTAGAGGCTCTACTCCCCATTTTAGAGGAAAAAGGAGTAGAGGTACTGACGACCCGTGAGCCAGGTGGAGTCTTGATTGGGGAGAAGATTCGTCAAGTGATTTTGGAGCCAAGTCATACTCAGATGGATCCTAAAACAGAGCTCCTTCTCTATATCGCAAGTCGCAGACAGCACTTGGTGGAAAAAGTTCTGCCTGCTCTTGAAGCTGGTAAGTTGGTCATTATGGACCGCTTCATCGATAGTTCTGTTGCTTATCAGGGATTTGGCCGTGGCTTGGATATTGATGCCATTGATTGGCTCAATTACTTTGCGACAGATGGCCTCAAACCTGATTTGACACTTTATTTTGACATTGAGGTGGAAGAGGGGCTGGCTCGAATTGCTGCCAATAGTGATCGCGAGGTCAATCGGTTGGACTTGGAAGGTTTGGACTTGCACAAGAAAGTTCGTCAAGGTTACCTTTCTCTTCTGGACAAAGAAGGAAATCGTATTGCCAAGATTGATGCGAGTCTTCCTTTGGAGCAAGTTGTGGATGCTACCAAGGCTGTCTTGTTTGACAGAATGGGCTTGGATAAATGAAACAAGATCAACTAAAGGCTTGGCAGCCAGACCAGTTTGACCGTTTTGTCCGTATCCTAGAACAAGACCAGCTCAATCACGCCTATCTCTTTTCAGGTTTCTTTGGAAGCTTGGAAATGGCGCAGTTTTTGGCTAAGAGCCTCTTTTGTACGGATAAAGTAGGCGTTCTACCATGTGAGAAATGCCGAAACTGTAAGCTGATTGAACAGGAAGAATTTCCCGATGTTACTTTAATCAAGCCAGTCAATCAGGTCATCAAGACAGAACGGATTCGGGAATTGGTGGGCCAGTTTTCTCAAGCAGGGATTGAAAGCCAGCAACAGGTTTTTATTATCGAGCAGGCGGAGAAAATGCACCCCAATGCAGCCAACTCTCTGCTCAAGGTCATCGAAGAACCCCAGAGTGAGGTTTATATTTTTTTCTTGACCAGCGATGAGGAAAAAATCTTGCCGACAATCCGTAGTCGGACCCAGATTTTCAACTTTAAAAAGCAAGAAGAAAAGCTCATCCATCAATTAGAACAAACAGGTCTAGTCAAGAAAAAAGCAACTCTCTTAGCCCAGTTTTGTCAATCACGAGCTGAAGCAGAAAAACTGGTCAATCAAGCCAGTTTTTGGACCTTGGTGGATGAGAGTGAACGCCTGCTGACCTGGTTATTAGCCAAGAAAAAAGAAAGTTATCTGCAAGTTGCTAAATTAGCCAACTTGGCAGATGACAAGGAAAAACAGGATCAGGTCTTGCGAATCCTCGAAGTTCTCTGTGGGCAGGATCTCTTGCAAGCAAGGATTCGACAGATTCTACAAGATTTGCTAGAAGCTAGAAAAATGTGGCAGGCTAATGTCAGCTTTCAAAATGCCATGGAATATCTGGTCTTGAAAGAAATATAAACTCATACTCTTCGAAAATCAAATTCAAACCACGTCAACGTCGCCTTGCCGTACTCAAGTACAGCCTGCGGCTAGTTTCCTAGTTTGCTCTTTGATTTTCATTGAGTATTAAAAATGAACGATATAGAAAGGAAAGAGCTGGTTTATGGATAAAAAAGAATTATTTGATGCGCTGGACGATTTTTCCCAACAGTTATTGGTGACCTTGGCCGATGTGGAAGCCATCAAGAAAAATCTCAAGAGCTTGGTAGAGGAAAATACAGCTCTTCGTTTGGAAAATAGTAAGTTGCGCGAACGCTTAGGTGAGGTGGAAGCTGATACTCCCGTTAAGGCCAAGCATGTTCGTGAAAGCGTCCGTCGAATCTATAAGGACGGTTTTCACGTATGTAATGATTTTTATGGACAACGCCGAGAGCAGGACGAGGAATGTATGTTCTGTGACGAGTTATTGTACAGGGAGTAGGCATGCAGATTCAAAAAAGTTTTAAGGGGCAGTCTCCCTATGGCAAGCTTTATCTAGTAGCAACGCCGATTGGAAATCTAGACGATATGACTTTTCGTGCCATTCAAACCTTGAAAGAGGTGGACTGGATTGCAGCTGAGGACACGCGCAATACTGGTCTCTTGCTCAAGCATTTTGATATTTCCACCAAGCAGATCAGTTTTCATGAGCATAATGCCAAGGAAAAAATTCCTGATTTGATTGGTTTCTTGAAAGCAGGACAAAGTATTGCTCAGGTTTCTGACGCGGGTCTGCCTAGTATCTCGGACCCTGGTCATGATTTGGTCAAGGCAACTATTGAGGAAGAAATCGCAGTTGTTACCGTTCCAGGTGCTTCTGCAGGGATTTCTGCCTTGATTGCCAGTGGTTTGGCACCGCAACCACATATCTTTTATGGTTTCTTACCGAGAAAGTCAGGCCAGCAAAAGCAATTTTTCGACTCGAAAAAAGACTATCCTGAAACACAAATTTTCTATGAATCGCCCCATCGTGTAGCGGATACGTTAGAAAATATGCTAGAAGTCTACGGTGACCGCTCGGTAGTCTTGGTCAGAGAATTGACCAAAATCTATGAAGAATACCAACGAGGTATCATTTCTGAGTTATTAGAAAGCATTGCTGAAACGCCACTCAAGGGAGAATGCCTTCTCATCGTTGAAGGTGCCAGTCAGGATGTGGAGGAAAAGGACGAGGAGGACTTGTTTTCAGAAATCCAATCTCGTATCCAGCAAGGCATGAAGAAAAATCAAGCCATTAAGGAAGTCGCAAAGATATATCAGTGGAACAAAAGTCAGCTCTACGCTGCCTACCACGAATGGGAAGAAAATCAAGAAAATGACTAAACAGGGAAGTTTGCCTTCTTCCCTTTTTTTGTTATACTAGTATAAGAAAAATTAGAAAGATTTGTGGGTATCAAACAGTCTAGTAGCTTGTTTTTATTTGGACTTAGTTTCCACCCAAAGAGGTATTATTGTCGTGTCTCAATCTTATATCAATGTTATCGGTGCTGGTTTGGCAGGTTCTGAAGCAGCTTACCAAATCGCAGAACGCGGTATTCCAGTTAAACTCTATGAAATGCGTGGTGTCAAGTCAACACCCCAACACAAAACAGACAATTTTGCTGAATTGGTTTGTTCCAATTCCTTACGTGGGGATGCTCTGACAAACGCCGTTGGACTCCTCAAGGAAGAAATGCGTCGCTTGGGTTCTGTCATTTTGGAATCTGCTGAAGCTACACGTGTCCCTGCTGGTGGTGCCCTTGCGGTGGACCGCGATGGTTTCTCCCAGATGGTGACCGAAAAAGTAGCCAATCACCCCTTGATTGAAGTGGTTCGTGATGAAATTACAGAATTGCCAACGGATGTTATTACAGTTGTCGCTACTGGTCCTTTGACTAGTGATGCCTTAGCTGAAAAGATTCATGCCCTCAATGACGGTGATGGTTTCTATTTCTACGATGCGGCGGCGCCGATTATCGATGTCAATACCATCGATATGAGCAAGGTCTATCTCAAATCTCGTTATGATAAGGGAGAGGCGGCCTACCTCAACGCTCCAATGACCAAACAAGAATTTATGGATTTCCATGAGGCATTGGTCAATGCGGAAGAAGCACCGCTGAATTCTTTTGAAAAAGAAAAGTACTTTGAAGGATGTATGCCAATCGAAGTCATGGCCAAGCGTGGCATTAAAACCATGCTTTATGGTCCCATGAAACCAGTTGGTCTGGAGTATCCAGATGACTACACAGGCCCTCGTGATGGAGATTTCAAAACTCCATATGCGGTTGTCCAGCTCCGTCAGGATAATGCGGCTGGTAGTCTCTATAATATCGTTGGATTCCAGACCCACCTCAAATGGGGAGAACAAAAGCGTGTCTTCCAAATGATTCCAGGTCTTGAAAATGCGGAGTTTGTTCGCTATGGGGTCATGCATCGCAATTCTTATATGGATTCACCGAACTTGCTAGAACAAACCTATCGTTCTAAGAAACAACCAAACCTTTTCTTTGCTGGTCAAATGACGGGTGTGGAAGGCTATGTTGAGTCAGCAGCTTCAGGCTTGGTTGCAGGTATTAACGCAGCTCGTCTCTTTAAGGGTGAAAGTGAAGCTATCTTCCCAGAGACCACAGCGATTGGAAGTCTAGCTCATTACATCACTCATGCGGACAGCAAACATTTCCAACCAATGAATGTCAATTTTGGGATTATCAAGGAATTGGAAGGCGAGCGTATCCGTGATAAAAAAGCTCGTTATGAAAAAATTGCAGAGCGTGCTCTTACCGACTTAGAGGAATTTTTAACGGTTTAATTTTTTTGAAAGAATTGCTCATGATACTATAAAAATCTTAGAAATTGTGATAAAATAGGTAGGATAAAAAAAGGAGAGTAAAAATGGCGAACCCCAAGTATAAACGTATTTTAATCAAGTTATCAGGTGAAGCCCTTGCCGGTGAACGTGGCGTAGGGATTGATATCCAGACAGTTCAAACAATCGCAAAAGAGATTCAAGAAGTTCATAGCTTAGGTATCGAAATTGCCCTTGTTATTGGTGGAGGAAATCTCTGGCGTGGAGAACCTGCTGCAGAAGCAGGAATGGACCGCGTTCAGGCCGATTACACTGGAATGCTTGGGACCGTGATGAATGCTCTTGTGATGGCAGATTCATTGCAGCAAGTTGGTGTCGATACGCGTGTGCAAACTGCCATTGCCATGCAACAAGTGGCAGAGCCGTACGTACGTGGACGTGCCCTTCGTCATCTTGAAAAAGGCCGCATCGTTATCTTTGGTGCTGGGATTGGTTCACCTTACTTCTCAACAGATACAACAGCTGCCCTTCGTGCAGCTGAAATCGAAGCGGATGCCATTCTGATGGCTAAAAATGGGGTAGACGGTGTTTACAATGCCGATCCTAAGAAAGACAAAACTGCCGTTAAGTTTGAAGAATTGACCCACCGTGACGTTATCAATAAAGGTCTTCGTATCATGGACTCAACTGCTTCAACCCTCTCTATGGACAACGACATTGACTTGGTTGTCTTCAATATGAACCAACCAGGCAACATCAAACGTGTCGTATTTGGTGAAAATATTGGAACAACAGTTTCAAACAATATCGAAGAAAAGGAATAAGAAAATTATGGCTAATGCAATTGTAGAAAAAGCTAAAGAGAGAATGACCCAGTCTCACCAATCACTTGCTCGTGAATTTGGTGGTATCCGTGCCGGTCGTGCCAACGCAAGCTTGCTAGACCGTATCCACGTAGAATACTACGGAGTCGAAACTCCTCTTAACCAAATCGCTTCAATTACTATTCCAGAAGCGCGTGTCTTGTTGGTAACACCATTTGACAAGTCTTCATTGAAAGACATCGAACGTGCCTTGAACGCTTCTGATCTTGGTATTACACCAGCTAATGACGGTTCTGTGATCCGCTTGGTTATCCCTGCTCTTACAGAAGAGACTCGTCGTGACCTTGCCAAAGAAGTGAAGAAGGTCGGTGAGAATGCTAAAGTGGCTGTCCGCAATATCCGTCGTGATGCTATGGACGAAGCTAAAAAGCAAGAAAAAGCAAAAGAAATCACTGAAGACGAATTGAAGACTCTTGAAAAAGATATTCAAAAAGTAACAGACGACGCTGTGAAACACATCGACGACATGACAGCCAATAAAGAAAAAGAAATCTTGGAAGTCTAAAAATAAACAGAAAAACTCAGTTGGCATTGCTGGCTGAGTTTTATTCGAAAGAAGGAAATATGAATACAAATCTTGCAAGTTTTATCGTTGGACTCATCATCGATGAAAATGACCGTTTTTACTTTGTGCAAAAGGATGGTCAGACCTATGCTCTTGCTAAGGAAGAAGGTCAACATACAGTAGGGGATACGGTCAAAGGTTTCGCCTACACGGATATGAATCAAAAACTCCGCCTGACAACCTTAGAAGTGACTGCCACTCAGGACCAATTTGGTTGGGGAACCGTAACAGAAGTTCGTAAGGATTTGGGTGTCTTTGTCGATACTGGTCTACCTGACAAGGAAATCGTTGTGTCACTCGATATCCTCCCTGAGTTCAAGGAACTCTGGCCTAAGAAGGGTGACAAACTCTACATCCGCCTTGAAGTGGACAAGAAAGACCGAATCTGGGGACTCTTGGCTTATCAAGAAGACTTCCAACGTCTGGCTCGTCCTGCCTACAACAATATGCAGAACCAAAACTGGCCAGCCATTGTTTACCGCCTCAAGCTGTCAGGGACCTTTGTCTATCTGCCAGAGAATAACATGCTTGGTTTCATTCACCCAAGTGAGCGCTATGCAGAGCCACGTTTAGGGCAAGTGTTAGATGCGCGTGTCATTGGTTTCCGAGAGGTTGACCGCACTCTTAATCTTTCTCTCAAACCGCGTTCTTTTGAGATGTTGGAAAATGATGCACAAATGATTCTGACTTACTTGGAAAGCAATGGCGGTTTCATGACTTTAAATGATAAGTCATCTCCTGATGATATCAAAGCAACCTTTGGTATTTCTAAAGGTCAGTTCAAGAAAGCACTCGGTGGCTTGATGAAGGCTGGCAAAATCAAGCAAGATCAGTTTGGGACAGAGTTGATTTAGGCCTTATAGACATGATAAAGAAACTTGAAGAAATGAGTTTAGAGGAACTCTGGCAACTTTTTCCGATTTTTTTAGTAGAGCACAAGCCAGAGTGGAAAGACTGGTATGAATCGGAAAAAGCAAGCCTGAAAAAAATATTGGGTGCAAATGTTATTAAAAGAATAGAACATATCGGTAGCACTGCTATCCCTAATATTTGGGCCAAAAATATCGTTGATATTCTGTTAGAAGTAGGTAAAATAGAGGATTTAGCAAGAGTTAGGGATTTATTGGTGAAGAATGGGTGGCTAGTGATGTCGGAGAGTCCTAACAGGATTTCGCTAAATAAAGGATATACAGAGCAGGGATTTGCTGAGAAAGTTTTTCATTTACATTTGCGAATGACGGGAGATCATGACGAGATTTATTTTAGAGATTATCTCTGCCAGCATCCAGATATTGCCCAAGCGTATCAGGAATTAAAACTAAGTTTGTGGAAAAAATTTGAACACAATCGAGACGCCTATACAGATGCTAAAACAGATTTTATAAACCACTACGTTTCAGAGGCTAAGTCCAGTAATTTTCAAGAATCAGAAAAGTGTCATTAAAAAACTCTTGATAGGAGAAAGAATTGAGAAAATCATTTTACACTTGGCTCATGACCGAGCGCAATCCTAAAAGTAATAGCCCTAAAGCCATCTTGGCAGACCTCGCTTTTGAGGAGTCAGCTTTTCCAAAACATACAGATGATTTTGATGAGGTGAGTCGCTTTCTGGAGGAGCATGCCAGTTTCTCTTTTAACCTAGGTGACTTTGACGCTATCTGGCAAGAATACTTAGAACACTAGAGACAATGAGATGAGGCTAGTATTTTATTGTTCTCTTTGCTATAATATAAAGAAATAAACGGATTAGAGAGGTTCTTTATTTGAAGGAACATTCAATAGACATTCAACTAAGTCACCCAGATGACTTGTTCCATCTTTTTGGTTCCAATGAGCGCCATCTTCGTTTGATGGAAGAAGAGCTCGATGTGGTGATTCATGCCCGTACGGAGATTGTGCAGGTTTTGGGAGAAGAAGCTGCCTGTGAGGAAGCCCGTCAGGTTATTCAGGCTTTGATGGTCTTGGTAAATCGTGGAATGACCGTTGGCACGCCAGATGTGGTGACTGCGATTAGCATGGTCAAAAACGATGAAATTGACAAGTTTGTCGCCCTTTACGAAGAAGAAATTATCAAGGATAATACTGGGAAGCCTATCCGTGTCAAAACCTTGGGTCAAAAGCTTTATGTGGACAGTGTCAAACAGCATGATGTGACCTTTGGAATCGGACCTGCAGGGACAGGGAAGACCTTTCTTGCAGTGACTTTGGCAGTAACTGCCCTTAAACGTGGGCAAGTCAAGCGGATTATCCTTACTCGTCCGGCAGTGGAAGCAGGCGAGAGTCTAGGATTTCTTCCGGGTGATCTTAAGGAGAAGGTCGATCCTTATCTTCGACCAGTTTATGATGCCTTGTATCAGATTCTCGGGAAAGACCAAACGACCCGTCTCATGGAGCGTGAAATTATCGAAATCGCGCCCCTCGCCTACATGCGTGGACGGACCTTGGATGATGCCTTTGTCATTCTCGATGAGGCGCAAAATACGACTATCATGCAGATGAAGATGTTCTTGACTCGTTTAGGCTTTAATTCGAAGATGATTGTCAATGGGGATATCAGTCAGATTGACCTGCCACGTAATGTTAAGTCCGGTTTGATTGATGCTCAAGAAAAGCTCAAGAACATTCACCAAATCGACTTTGTTCATTTTTCAGCTAAGGATGTGGTTCGCCATCCGGTTGTCGCTCAGATTATTCGAGCTTATGAACCCGCTCCAGTTAAGGTTGAAGAAAAGAACCAAGAGACAGAATAGCAAAAAAGAGCAGTTCAGATGCGAACTGCTTTTAAGTTGCCCTGTATAAAAAGTTGTATGGCTAATTTATTATATACAGAATAATGATGATTCTAATCTGATGTTGGTAAAATTCTAGAAATATTAGTGCTGAAACCTCCACATTTAAGTTAACTTATTATAAATTTTATTTTTTCTTAATTTCCTTAGCAATTAATAGGAAAAATTACGATAAATTTTATTGAAATAAAGATTTCAAAATGATAAAATGATATTTGGGTTAGAGTGGGCTTATGTCCAAAATTTGAAAGTACCTAACTCGCTTTCACATCTTAATAGAAAGGAGATATTATGAAAAAAGACAAGTGGTGGCTTCCATTTTTAGCAGTAGGAGTCATCATAGCTTTAGCGGTGGGTTTAATTTATTTCACTAGACCCACTAAGGATGGAGATATAGGAACGTCTTCAGTTTCGCAATCGACTTCAAGCGATGAGAACAATTCAGCTTTGAGTTTAAAAGGTCAACAACTTCCAGAATTTAAAATGACCTCTCAAGATGGAAAATTGATTGCTATCTCGGAACTGTATGATAAACCTATATTAGTTGTCGAATGGGCTAG
>NZ_KV808767.1:0-444 GCF_001812375.1 Streptococcus sp. HMSC077F03 | reverse complement strand
GAATTAACATTCGACGCCAAGATCAAAGCTGGTGCGAACTTGTCTGCACATGTGAAGGAAGACGGTCGTATACGGATTCCGAATAAGGCGACTTACAAGGTAGATCTTCCAAATAAACCAGGCTTTACGAAAGACTCCAATGAAGTCCCAGTAACGCCACCGACACCAGATGAACCAGAGATCAAGAAAGATGTCAATACTAAGGCTGAGGAAACGCTTGCTGATCGTGACCAAATTTTCACATACAACGTGAAAACAAGTGTCCCAACAGATGTATCATCCTTCAGTGTAAGTGATACACTTGAGTCTGTTCTTTATTATGCAGGTTCAGCAAGTGCAATCTTGAATGGTCAAGCTCTTGATGCCAGTCAAATCAAGGTAGAGGGTCAAACCATTACCTTGACCCTTACAAAGGAACAAGTGAAAGCCAATGGCGGTCAAGCA
>NZ_KV808766.1:55699-56178 GCF_001812375.1 Streptococcus sp. HMSC077F03 | reverse complement strand
AAATTGGGCAAAGGCCTTTACTTCTATGAAGTGGATTTGGCTGGAACCCAAGGAAAATCTGACAAAGAGCTGCTTGACCTTTTGAAACAAAATGGTACACAAAGCTATAAAGCTACTATCAAGGTGTACGGTGCGAAAGATGGCAAGCCTGACTTAACTAACCTCGTAGCGACTAAAGATTTGACTGTTAATTTGAATGGCTTAACCACTCCAGCTGAAGTGCAAAAAGGTGTGGCTGACAATACCAAAGATACAGTAGATGTCCCAGCTTCTTACTTGGATAGAGCCAATTTCCCAGGCCCATTTACAGCTGGTGTCAACCAAGTTATTCCATACGAATTCTTCGCTGGAGACGGCATGTTAACTCGCCTGATCTTGAAAGCCTCTGATAAGGCTCCATGGTCAGACAACGGTTCAGCTAAAAATCCCGCTCTCCCACCGGTAGAGAAATTGGGCAAAGGCCTTTACTTCTATGAAGT
>NZ_KV808766.1:42995-55599 GCF_001812375.1 Streptococcus sp. HMSC077F03 | reverse complement strand
GCGACTAAAGATTTGACTGTTAATTTGAATGGTTTAACCCCCCCAGCTGAAGTCCAAAAAGGTGTGGCTAACAACACCAAAGACACAGTAGATGTCCCAGCTAGCTACCTTGACAAAGCCAACTTCCCAGGTCCATTCACAGCTGGTGTCAATCAAGTCATTCCATATGAATTCTTCGCTGGTGACGGCATGTTAACTCGTCTTATCTTGAAAGCTTCAGACAAAGCTCCATGGTCAGACAATGGAACGGCTAAAAATCCCGCTCTCCCACCAGTAGAAAAATTGGGCAAAGGCCTTTACTTCTATGAAGTGGATTTAGCAGGTACCCAAGGAAAATCTGATAAAGAGCTGCTTGACCTCTTGAAACAAAACGGCACTCAAAGTTATAAGGCAACCATCAAAGTGTACGGTGCGAAAGATGGCAAGCCTGACTTAACTAATCTGGTAGCGACTAAAGATTTGGATGTTAACTTGAATGGCTTGACCACACCAAATCAGGTCAAAGAGTCTGTTGTTAACAATGTCAAAGACATGATTGATGTTCCAGCTAGCTACCTTGAAAAAGCTAATTTCCCAGGTCCATTCTTGGCCGGTGTCAACCAAGTTATTCCATACGAAGCTTTTGGTGGAGATGGTATGTTGACTCGCCTCTTGTTAAAAGCCTCAGACAAAGCTCCATGGTCAGACAATGGAACAGCTAAAAATCCTGCTCTATTGCCACTTGAAGGCTTGACTAAAGGTCAATATTTCTACGAAGTGGATTTGAATGGCAATACGGTTGGCAAAGATGGTCAGGCCTTGCTGGATCAACTTCGAGCTAACGGAACCCATACATATCTAGCTACTGTTAAAGTCTATGGATCTAAAGATGGCAAACCTGATTTGACCAATCTGATTGCTACTCGTCAAGTAACGATTCAGCTTCGTGGAAAAGAAATGGCGACAATACCATCTCAACAAGGTCAGATGAATACGAAGCCTTCTGAAACAGGCTCTACAGGTACGACTGAGGGTATGATGGGTACAAATCACCATATGTCAGATATGAAAGTAGATCAACCAGATTCTAGCCCAATGGCTAATATGATGAAAAGAGATGATAAAGCGATGTTACCAAATACTGGGGAAGCTAAAACAGCTACAGCTGGGCTTGGTATCTTTGGTCTAGCCTTGGCAGGTCTTGTTGGACTTTTGGGTTTGACAACCAAACGAGAAGATTAAGATTCAAATCACTTAAACATTAGAGAAAATAGTGTTATACTAAAGTAAGTATAACACTGTTTTTATCGAAGGAGTGTCAGATGAAAAAGACAATTTTGCTGGTTGATGATGAGATAGATATTCTAGATATTCAAAACCGCTATCTTTTACAGGCTGGTTATGACGTTTTGATCGCCCATGATGGTAAGGAGGGCTTAGAGCTTTTCAGAAAAAAATCTATCGATCTCATTATCACAGATATTATGATGCCCAATATGGATGGCTATGATTTTATCAGTGAAGTTCAGTATATCGCTCCGGATCAACCCTTCCTCTTTACAACTGCTAAGACAAGCGAGCAGGATAAGATTTATGGATTAAGTTTGGGGGCAGATGATTTTATAGTCAAACCCTTTAGCCCACGCGAATTGGTTTTAAGAGTAAATAATATCTTGCGTCGCCTTAGCCGTGGAAGAGAGACAGAACAGATCGAGTTTGGTGACTTGGTAATCAACCATGTGACTCATGAGGTTCGCATTGGGGATCAACCTTTGGAATTGACAGTAAAATCCTTTGAACTTCTATGGGTATTAGCCAGCAATCCTGAGAGAGTCTTTTCAAAGACGGAACTTTACGAGAAGGTATGGCAAGAGGACTATGTGGATGATACCAATACACTCAATGTTCATATCCATGCTTTGAGGCAAGAGTTGACTAAGTATACAAATTCAAATGCTCCTGCTATCAAAACTGTCTGGGGTTTGGGCTATAAGATGGAAAAACCAAGAGGTAGAAAATGAAATTAAAAAACTATATTCTAGTGGGGTATCTAGTGTCGACTCTACTAACGATTTTGGTCGTTTTTTGGGCAGTCCAACGAATGTTGATTGAGAAAAGTGAAGTTTACTTTCTCGTTGGAATGACCTTGATTGCTAGTTTCATTGGCGCTGCAGTGAGCATCTTTCTTTTGTCGCCTGTGTTCTCTTCTCTGAAACATTTGAAAAAACAAGCTCAGGATATAGCAAGCAAGGATTTCAGCACAGAAATCGAAACCAAAGGACCATTAGAATTTCAAGAGCTGGGCCAGGCTTTTAATGACATGTCTCACAATTTGCAAGCTACCTTTCAATCACTTGATGAGAGCGAGCAAGAAAAGAGAATGATGATTGCGCAGCTCTCTCACGATATTAAAACTCCCATTACCTCCATTCAGGTTACTGTGGAGGGAATTCTAGATGGAGTGATCAAGGAAGAGGAGCGGCTCCACTACTTAACCACGATTGGTCGGCAAACCGAGCGTCTAAACAAGCTAGTGGAGGAATTGGATGTTCTGACTCTTAACACCCAACCTCAAGATACTGCTGATGAAGAAGTCGAAGAGGTCTTTTTAGATCAGCTGTTGATTGAGTCAATGAGTGAATTTCAACTCCAGATTGAACAAGAGGAGCGAGATGTTTACATTCAAGTATCACCTGAGTCGGCGAAAATCAAGAGCCATTCTGACAAACTTTCTCGCATTCTGGTCAATTTGTTAAACAATGCCTTTAAATATTCAGAACCAGGAACCAGAATCGAGGTTCTTGCCCAATTAACAGAACAAGAGCTGAGAATCAGTGTGAAAGACGAGGGTCAGGGAATCCTTCCTGAGGATTTGGAAAAGATCTTTAAACGACTTTATCGTGTAGAAACTTCGCGCAATATGAAGACAGGTGGACATGGATTAGGACTTGCGATTGCACGCGAACTAGCCCATCAGCTTGGTGGCGAAATCACAGCAGAAAGTCAATATGGCTTAGGAAGCAAATTTACATTCAGCCTCAATTTGAAATAAAGCTGTAAAATCCCTTTACATATCTAGCTTTTCATGGTATAATAGCCTTTGTGTGAAATAGCAGCAGGAAAGCATGAAGCTCGTCAACAGGTGTCTTATGACAAGTAACCTTGGCTGTTTAGGCGAAGGGCATCTGCACGAATCAGGGCTTTCTAAGTGACTATTTCCGCCAAATATTATTTATATCAGGAGGACATACATATGTCACGTTATACAGGACCATCTTGGAAACAAGCTCGTCGCCTTGGCCTTTCACTTACAGGTACAGGTAAAGAATTGGCACGTCGTAACTACGTACCAGGACAACACGGACCAAACAACCGTTCTAAATTGTCAGAATACGGTTTGCAATTGGCTGAAAAACAAAAACTTCGTTTCACTTACGGTGTAGGTGAAAAACAATTCCGTAACTTGTTCGTACAAGCTACAAAAATCAAAGGCGGAATCCTAGGTTTCAACTTCATGCTTCTTTTGGAACGTCGTTTGGATAACGTTGTTTACCGTCTTGGTCTTGCGACTACTCGTCGTCAAGCTCGTCAATTCGTAAACCACGGTCACATCCTTGTTGACGGAAAACGCGTTGATATCCCATCATACCGTGTAACTCCAGGTCAAGTAATCTCAGTTCGTGAAAAATCATTGAAAGTTCCAGCAATCCTTGAAGCAGTAGAAGCTACTCTTGGACGTCCAGCATTCGTATCATTCGATGCTGAAAAATTGGAAGGTTCATTGACTCGCTTGCCAGAACGCGACGAAATCAACCCAGAAATCAACGAAGCACTTGTCGTTGAATTCTACAACAAGATGCTTTAATTTTAAGAAATATCTTACAGAAAGCCTACAACAGTGGGCTTTTTGCTTTGTCTTAAAAGGTTGATTTCTGGGTTTGCTTAGATATTTGCTAGATTGATTTCATTGCTGCTTCAAAGAATGAGACGGCTTTTTTTGCGTTCTCTTTTGAGAGGTAAAAAGAAGCGTGACCCTCCCACAGCTATAGAGCTTTTAGGCGGGAAAACCACACTTCTTTCTTGAATTAATTTTACATCATTTTGACTTAAAAAACAAATAGAGGCGTCCCACCTCCTACCGCAGAAAGATCTGTTTCAAGGGGAGATGGAAAACCTCTATTCGTTAATTTAATTATAGCCTAAAAAACTTTTAAATACAAGGCTATTGAGATAGTAAGGGGGAAAAAAGAAGTAACCATCATTCCGACCACATAGTAGACAGGGGGGAACAAGATTACTTCCTTTATTTACTTAAGTATACAACATTTTTACAAGAAAGCAAAGTAGCAGGTTAGTCTAATGGGGTGCTTGTTGTACTTTAGCAAGTAAGGTGTGCTATAATGCTTTTAACAGGAACTAAAAGCCATTAGTAAATAACTAATATTGGGTCATATTGTTCCGATGTTAGAGAGAAGGAACTTAATGAAATTATGGGAATATGTTGATAAAAATGTTCGCCTTATTTTAGAAGATGGGACCTCCATCAAGGGTAGGGTGGTTGATTGGTTTGACGGTTATGATTTAGATGGTCCTGACGAAATAGTTATAGGTGATCGCTCATATCCTGAAGATATTATCAAGAAAATCAAAATTATTAGTGCTTAGTTCAACCTAGGCGATTTTATCGACTAACTATAAAAAGTATAAGAACTATCGAAAAAATAGCAGAGAGGAAAATAAATGAGTAAACAGCTTTGGAAGTATCTTCGATCAAGGGTTCAGATAGTCACTAATTGCGATAAGATAATCAAGGGACGTGTCATAGACTTTGTTGACGAAATGGACAATGATGAGCAAGATGAAATCACTATTCTCATTGCTAATCCTAGTCCAGATGAAGCTACTGAAATTTCTCTCTTTGAGAGTGAGATTGTCTCGATTAAAACAATCTCATAGGACTTAGAACAATCTAGGTGCTTTTACCTGCCTTATTTGAAAGAAAACACTATGGAAAAGGATTTAGTTTATATGGCAATATTAGATGATTTACAAGAGTTATATGACAATGGTTGGGATGCCTCTTTTGATTATAATGGTCAAGTATGTGGGATTTTTCCTAATTCTGTTCATGATATTGTAGTGGTGATTGGAGATAAGGAATACCAGGTATCATCATTCATTGATCTGATTTCTCTAAAAATTGACGATAACACTTTAGTAGAAATTATGGATGGAATTGAAGTGCAGTATTATTAAAATAAAAATCATCTTTGATGAATGAACTGCACCCCAAAAATTAGATTTTGTCTGTTAAATTTTTGGAACGTAGCTCAATATGCTACAACGTTCTTATTAGGAGGGGAAGGGTAATGGGTTATAGTCAACAAGTATTAGACATGCTCCAGCAAACAGTCAGTGGTCAGATTGATAATTTTTGGGATTTTTCCTTTACGTTTAACGCTCTCAATGACTTTGAGTTGATGATATTTTTAGAGGAACATGATCCAAGCGACAAACAAGGTTTTATCGATTTCTTAACACCTTACTACGAAAAAGCAAAGCAATTAGCCAATATTGAAAGGAATATTTAAATGACACTCTGGAAATTTAACCGTACAGATGTAATTATCACGTTAAAAAATGGCGCGGTAGTTAGAGGATTTGTAGAAGACTATTGTGACGCCTCTGACAATGACGAGGAGATTGACTCCTTGCTGGTAGATGTTGATGGAACTCTTTATGAATATTTTGAAGATGAAATCGTCAGCATCATAGAAAGCTAGTAGTGGGAATAGAATCTAAGGAAAAAATCTTGTTTGTTGAGATTGTTTTAGTTGGGATGGTCCTATATGAAAAAGGATGAAATTAAAAAATATTTAGACAAAGATCTTGAATTTAATTATAATAGCCGAGGTGCTTGCTTTTTATCGAGTATATGTGTAGTTGGTTATGATTATGAAGGTCAGCAGTTTGATACAATTGATGAAGCTATGGAAGCTAAAGTATTTGACGGGAAAAGCTTAGTAGATATATGGGATGAAGTTTTTCCACAAGTTTTTTAAAATGAAAAGCACCTTTGATGAACTGCACCCCAAAAGTTAGATTTTTTCTGTCTAACTTTTGGGGTGCAGTTCAAATGTATGAGATATTTTTAGTTTTGATTTAATTTCGATATTTTTCCGGAAAATACTTATTTTTCGGAAAGTCAAGATTTTGTTATTATTTATGATATACTGGTACCGTAATTATATCCTTACAGAGGTTAAGTAAGGGTTTCAGTACACGTCAATAGATGTCAAAATATTGATTTTAAGCGATTTTTGATTTTTGGAAACTCATTATATCGCACTACAAATCAATAAAAACTCTACCTTTTACTCTACCTTTTTTAGATAAATATATCATCTGGATATTGAAGTTAAGCCCTGCTATCATTTCGATGGCAGGGCTTTTTAATGTTTGGGACACTACCTTCTTATCTATATTTTGATGGAGCTGAAGTTGACATCTACAAAGTTTAATGTTAAAATACATTCAAAAATATATTTGAATGAGGTGCTTTATGGTTCAAAATGTTGTTACTTCAATAATCCTGTATTCTGGGACAGCCGTAGACTTACTTATTATCCTAATGTTATTTTTTGCCAAAAGAAAAAGCAGAAAAGACATCATTAACATCTATTTAGGACAATTTCTAGGCTCTGTTAGTCTAATATTGCTAAGTTTACTTTTTGCATTTGTCTTAAATTATATTCCTAGTAAAGAGATTTTAGGTTTGCTCGGTTTGATTCCAATTTTCCTAGGACTCAAAGTTTTGCTTTTAGGAGATTCTGATGGAGAAGCTATTGCAAAAGATGGTTTGCGCAAAGATAATAAAAACCTGATTTTTCTAGTCGCTATGATTACTTTTGCAAGTTGTGGTGCTGACAATATTGGTGTTTTTGTCCCATATTTTATTACCTTAAATTTAGCGAATTTGATAGTGGCTTTACTTACCTTTCTAGTCATGATTTATCTCTTGGTTTTTTCTGCCCAAAAATTGGCACAAGTCCCTTCTGTTGGAGAAACTTTGGAAAAATATAGCAGATGGTTTATTGCCGTTGTTTATTTAGGACTGGGGATGTATATCCTGATTGAAAACAACAGCTTTAACATGCTAAGGACTGTGTTCGGCTAGGAGAAAAAATTATGAAAAAAGATAGTATCTGCCAAGTGAATATTATAAATCAGCAAAATGTTACAACCGCAACGAACTACCTTGAAAAGGAAAAAGTCCAAAAATCACTTCGTATTTTATCAAAGTTTACCGATAATAAACAGATAAATATCATCTTTTATCTCCTTGCTGTTGAAGAACTCTGTGTCTGTGATATAGCCTGTTTACTAAATCTCAGTATGGCATCTGCCTCCCACCATCTTCGTAAACTAGCCAATCAAAACATCTTGGATACTAGAAGAGAGGGGAAAATTATATATTATTTTATAAAAGATGAGGAAATCAAAGACTTTTTTAATCAACTAGGATAACAACTATTTTTACTACTTTATCATGATTATATATAGGACTTATCTATGAAATTTTTTGATAAAAATTACTCACATGAAAGACTACTCGTAGCAAATCTTTAAGAAAAAAGTATAATTTAAAGCAAAGCGACCTAGGTAATGCAGGTCAAGTTAGCCAAGTTTAAAAGGGAGAAATCTGAAAGAAAATGTATCTTTGATAGTAGTCATTTATTGTGAAATATGATATATTTATTGATTAGATGGATGAATATTTCTAAAGTTAAATAAAATATGACAGATACATGCTTTTTAGTGTATCTTGTTTGTACTCAAAATATGAAGTGACTATCCAATATTTAAGATTAATAAATATTATACGATGAGATAGAATACTACAAAATGAAAGGCAACGTAATCTGATGAAGAAAGATAGATTAATTGCATTGACAGATGCTGTTCTAGCAATTATTATGACCATTTTGATTTTAGAGTTAGAAAAACCAACGACACCAAGTCTTCAAGCTTTTTGGGATTTACGGCAAAATTTCTTTGCTTATTTTCTTTCCTTTTTCTGGTTGGGATCGTTATGGATGGCACTAAACACATTATGGGAAAAGGTTGAGAAAATTTCCTCAGAAATTATTTGGTGGAATTTGTTTCTACTCTTGGAGCGGCAGGAGTTCTCTTTGGAGAATTTCATGCCATCCAAGATACCAGTCTGAATGATGTGGTGGACCGGATCTATATAAATGTCAAGGATTTACCGTTTCAGTCCTTGGGAGCTTTAGCTAATATCCTGTCTGATGTTAAGAAGGGACTGATTCAAGACAGTCATATCTGGTCTTTCTTCCAGTCATTTTTCAAACAATATCAGTTGATAATCAGCTTAAATCAGATCTATCAGTTTGTCTATCTTTCTCTGATGGAGATCATGTCCTATCTTCACTTTGATTATTGGAAAAAACGGCTCGGTCAGGAGCTAGTATGAATAAGGAGAACAAATGAGACGTTTAAAAATGTTATGGCATATTATACAGGTTACGGGTTTTACTCGGTTTGCTCTGAGTTTTGTGACCTTTGTTTTTGGGTCAGGAGGCGTGCTTTTCCTAGTTGAACCTGCTATCACAAATTACGGAGACGGTCTTTGGTATGCTTTTGTGACTTCGACGACTGTCGGCTACGGGGATCTCCTAGCTGTGACCTTGATTGGAAGGATTACCAGTGTCTTCTTGACGATTTATGGGCTCATATTTTTTGGCTGTTTATCAGCTGTTATTATTAATTATTATACCGATTTAAATAAGGAAAGAGGAGAGGACAAATGACTGCCAATTATTCAACACGGGAATACCGTGAGAAATTATACGATGACCTTCATGTTCGATTGAGAGATACAGCGATTTTGATGTGTGCAATTTTTATTGCCTCTATCGGTCTAAATATGAATTCAACAGCTGTTATTATTGGAGCCATGTTAATTTCACCTCTCATGACACCGATTGTTGGACTGGGATTCGGTTTAGCTATTTTTGATACGCGTTTAATCAAGCAATCTCTAGAGGTTTTATTGACTCAAGTGTTGGTCAGTTTGCTTGTCTCGACTCTGTATTTCTGGATTTCTCCCTTGTCTTATGCAAGTAGCGAGTTGATCGCACGAACCTCTCCAACCATTTGGGATGTTCTCATTGCTATTGCTGGTGGGATTGCTGGTGTGATCGGTTCAAGGAAAAAAGAAGCAAACAATATCGTGCCAGGAGTAGCCATTGCTACAGCTTTGATGCCGCCTATCTGTACTGCTGGCTATGGTTTAGCTAATGGGAATGTACGATTTTTATTGGGGGCTCTCTATCTTTTCTTGATCAACTGTGTCTTTATCATGCTAGCCAACATTGTTGGAACAAGAATTTTGATGAGAAAATCTCCTTTAACTTCATTTAAAGAGCTGAGCATTAAAATGAGAATTGGCTTGATTTCTTTGATTGTATTGTTGATTCTTCCAGCTAGCTATTCGGCAGTTACTCTGACAATAGAACAAGCGCGCAAAGAAGGGATCAAACAGTTTGTAGGAAAAGAGTTCGCCAATTATACGGTTATTAATCAAGTCTACAAGTCAAGTAACAATGAATTGGTCTTGACGGTTGTTGGAGATCCGATTTCAGAAGAAGAATTAGAAACACTCCACCAAAAACAAGCCTCTTACGGTATTCAATCTGTTCAATTGAAAGTGAATCAAGTTCAGAACTCGCCAACATTAGATAGTGAAGCGACCAAGGAATTTTATGAAAACATTGACAAGTATATTGATCAAAAACTCTCTGAAAAAGATTCACAAAACGATCTCGTAAAAGAAAATGAAGCAGACAAGGATTGAGGACAATGAACTGAATCGGTTTTTACGCCGTGTTTTTCTTGTATCTTCCTCTTTCTTACTTATAGCAGGTTGTTTTTGCTTGAATAAGAAATAAATTAGAAGTTCTATCATCTAAGAAAAATGATGAAAAAAATCATTTAACTAATGGTGTGAACGTTTAGTGTTTATCAGCTCCATTCTCTGTAATTTTGGGGGTAAAATCCACACCATTTAGATAAAATTAGTTGAATTTGATTGGAAAAACGCTTTTATAAAAGCGGAGAAAAGTCTTGATATTACGCTGTTTTTAGTCCAACTGAAATTCATACTTTCCAAACCAGGTCTTAAGAAAAAAGGTAGAGAAAAAGGTAGAGTTTGGATTGAAATACAGTGCAATATATCGCATTTGGCAAAAAGAAAAAACGCTTTAAATCAGCGTTTTTCTTATGTATTGATTCGTATTGAACCCCTACTTAACTTCTGTAAACACTACGTGCTTGCGAAGTTTTGGTGAGTATTTCTTCAATTGAAGACGGTCTGGAGTGTTACGTTTGTTTTTAGAAGTAAGGTACAAGCGTTCACCAGATTCTTTGTGTTCAAGTGTGATATTTACGCGCATGGTATCTCCCTTCTATTATTCAGCTGATGCAGCTTTAGCGATTTTACGTCCTTTGTAGTATCCTTTAAGTGATACGCGGTGAGAACGTGAGTAATCTCCAGTAGTTTCGTCAAAGTTTACAGATGGAGCTGTTACTTTGTAGTGTGTACGACGTTTGTTTTTCTTCGCTTTTGAGGTGCGACGTGCAGGTACTGCCATTTTCTTTTCTCCTTTAGGTATTTAAATTCGATTCAATCTAGTGATTTTCATCAACCATACTAGGATAACACATTTTTTTTGTAAAGTAAAGTTACTTGACAAAAAAAGATAAAAAAATTAGAAGCTAGTAATCGAAATTTTCTGAAAATTCAAGAATTTTATTCTGTTCTTCATGCGGAAATTGTGCTATAATGGTAAAAACTGAAATGGGAGGGAACAAATGACAGAATTAGATACACGTCACCGCAGTAGCGTTTATGACAGTATGGTGAAATCACCAAACCGTGCCATGCTTCGTGCCACTGGAATGACAGATAAGGACTTTGAAACACCGATTGTGGGAGTGATTTCAACTTGGGCGGAAAATACACCATGTAACATTCACTTGCATGATTTTGGGAAATTGGCTAAAGAAGGTGTCAAATCTGCGGGCGCTTGGCCTGTTCAGTTTGGAACCATTACCGTAGCAGACGGGATCGCCATGGGAACGCCTGGTATGCGTTTCTCTCTAACATCTCGTGACATCATCGCGGACTCTATTGAGGCTGCGATGGGTGGTCACAACGTGGATGCCTTTGTCGCTATCGGTGGCTGTGACAAGAACATGCCTGGTTCTATGATTGCCATTGCCAATATGGATATTCCAGCTATTTTCGCCTATGGTGGTACTATTGCACCGGGAAATCTTGATGGCAAAGACATTGACTTGGTTTCTGTCTTTGAGGGTATCGGAAAATGGAACCATGGTGACATGACAGCTGAGGACGTGAAACGTCTCGAATGTAATGCCTGCCCTGGCCCTGGTGGCTGTGGTGGTATGTATACAGCTAATACCATGGCAACTGCTATCGAAGTTCTCGGTATGAGTTTGCCAGGATCTTCATCTCATCCAGCTGAATCAGCTGACAAGAAAGAAGATATCGAAGCAGCAGGACGTGCTGTTGTCAAGATGCTGGAGCTTGGTCTCAAACCATCAGATATCTTGACTCGTGAAGCTTTTGAAGATGCCATCACTGTAACTATGGCTCTCGGTGGTTCTACAAATGCCACTCTTCACTTGCTTGCCATTGCCCATGCGGCTAATGTTGACTTGTCACTTGAGGACTTCAATACGATCCAAGAGCGCGTGCCTCACTTGGCTGACTTGAAACCATCTGGTCAGTATGTCTTTCAAGACCTCTACGAAGTCGGTGGTGTCCCTGCGGTTATGAAATACCTCTTGGCAAATGGTTTCCTTCATGGCGACCGCATCACATGTACTGGTAAGACAGTCGCTGAGAACTTGGCTGACTTTGCAGATCTCACACCAGGTCAAAAAGTTATTATGCCACTTGAAAATCCAAAACGTGCAGACGGTCCGCTTATCATCTTGAACGGGAACCTTGCTCCTGATGGTGCGGTAGCTAAGGTATCAGGTGTGAAAGTGCGTCGCCACGTTGGACCAGCTAAGGTCTTTGACTCAGAAGAAGATGCTATCCAGGCTGTCTTGACAGACGAAATCGTTGATGGCGATGTTGTCGTTGTTCGTTTCGTTGGACCTAAGGGTGGTCCTGGTATGCCTGAGATGCTATCCCTTTCATCCATGATCGTTGGTAAAGGTCAGGGAGACAAGGTTGCTCTCTTGACAGACGGCCGTTTCTCTGGTGGTACATATGGTCTGGTTGTCGGACATATCGCTCCTGAAGCTCAGGATGGTGGACCAATTGCTTACCTCCGTACAGGGGATATCGTTACAGTTGACCAAGATACCAAAGAAATTTCCATGGCCGTATCCGAAGAAGAACTTGAAAAACGTAAGGCAGAAACAACCTTGCCACCACTTTACAGCCGTGGTGTCCTCGGTAAATATGCCCATATCGTATCATCCGCTTCTCGCGGAGCCGTGACAGACTTCTGGAATATGGACAAGTCAGGTAAAAAATAAACTCATACTCTTCGAAAATCAAATTCAA
>NZ_KV808766.1:0-42895 GCF_001812375.1 Streptococcus sp. HMSC077F03 | reverse complement strand
TAGTTTGCTCTTTGATTTTCATTGAGTATCAAAAAGCAAGCCATCTTCGGCTTGCTTCTTTTTATCTTCAAAAGTGATTTGCCTCATTAACGAGGTGGCAGTCCAAGGGCGATACGGCCGTAGCGACTAATTCGTGTGATCTTCCAGGCAGGCGACCAGGTAACTTCAACCTTGACATCTTCGATACCCTCGATTTGTTTCAGACCTGCAACGATTTCGATAGGCAAACTTTCGGCGCAATCACAGGCAGTGTCGGTGAAGGTCATGACAATCTTGCAGAGACCTGTTTCATCTAGATTGATTTCATAAATCAGCCCTAGATTGTAAACATCCAATTCCACATCTGTATCAAAAACCTTCTCTAGTTTTTCGATAATTTGGTCTTGTAAGGCCAAAGCTCGGTCATTGATTTTGATATCGTCTCTCATAACAGTCCCTCCACCTGATAAATATCCTCTATTTTCTCATAATTCTGACAATTTGGCAAGTTTTTGATGAATTTTCTGAAAAAGACTCTCTTGAGATTTTCTCCTCTCACTGTTTTAATCCCTCTATTTATGGTAAAATAAGACTATTAAGTTAAAAGAGGACACCCTATGAAATTACAAAAACCAAAAGGAACGCAGGATATTTTACCTGCTGAATCTGCCAAGTGGCAGTACGTTGAGGGCTTTGCCCGTGAAATTTTCAAGCGCTATAACTATGCGGAAGTGCGTACGCCTATTTTTGAGCATTACGAGGTCATCAGTCGCTCTGTCGGAGATACAACGGATATCGTAACCAAGGAAATGTACGATTTTTATGACAAGGGTGACCGCCATATTACCCTTCGTCCAGAAGGAACTGCGCCTGTTGTCCGTTCCTATGTGGAAAATAAACTCTTTGCCCCAGAAGTGCAAAAGCCAAGTAAGTTCTACTATATGGGCCCTATGTTCCGTTATGAGCGTCCACAAGCAGGTCGTTTACGCCAGTTCCACCAGATTGGTGTCGAGTGCTTTGGCTCTAGTAATCCAGCTACCGATGTGGAAACCATCGCTATGGCGGCTCATTTCTTGAAAGAAATCGGCATCCAAGGTGTGAAATTGCACCTTAACACTCTGGGAAATCCTGAGAGCCGTGCGGCTTATCGTCAAGCCTTGATCGACTATTTAACACCGCTCAAGGAGACCTTGTCGAAGGATAGCCAACGTCGTTTGGAGGAAAATCCTCTCCGTGTCTTGGACTCTAAGGAAAAAGAAGACAAGGTAGCAGTAGAGAATGCGCCGTCTATCTTGGATTTCCTTGATGAGGAAAGCCAAGCTCATTTTGATGCCGTCCGTCAGATGTTGGAAAATCTGGGTGTAGACTATATCATCGATACCAATATGGTGCGCGGTCTGGACTATTACAACCACACGATTTTCGAGTTCATTACTGAGATTGAGGGCAATGACTTGACGGTCTGTGCGGGTGGTCGCTACGATGGTTTGGTTGCCTACTTTGGTGGTCCTGAAACTGCTGGATTTGGATTTGGCCTTGGTGTAGAGCGCCTGCTTCTCATTCTTGAAAAGCAAGGTGTGGCCCTCCCTATCGAAAACGCTCTAGATGTTTATATCGCAGTCTTGGGTGAAGGAGCAAATGTTAAGGCCTTGGAATTGGTACAAGCCCTTCGCCAACAAGGATTCAAAGCAGAGCGTGACTACCTCAACCGGAAGCTTAAAGCTCAGTTCAAGTCAGCCGATGTCTTTGCGGCTAAGACTCTCATCACGCTAGGGGAGAGCGAAGTCGAAAGCGGACAAGTGACGGTTAAGAACAACCAAACACGAGAAGAAGTTCAAGTGTCACTTGATGCTATCAATCAAAATTTCTCAGAAATCTTTGAAAAATTAGGCTTTTAATAGTAGAAAAACCGGTCAGGACCTTACTCCTGACCGTTTTCTTTTGCAAAATGACAAAAATCATAAACTTTTTGACAAATATACTTGTCAAAAAGAAAAAGATGTGTTACAATATAAGCAAGTTAAGAGTAAAGGAGAAAGGAATGCTTAAAAATCGTTTAAAAGAGCTTCGGGCTCGCGATGGTCTCAATCAAACCGAACTGGCCAAGTTAGCAGGAGTTTCCAGACAGACCATTAGCCTACTAGAACGGGATGAGTACACGCCATCCATCGTCATTGCCCTGAAGATTGCTCAGATATTCAATGAACCAGTCGAGTCGGTATTTCGTATAGAGGAGGATGAGTGATGAACAAGTGTAAAGTGATTTATTATCTATCTATAGTTGTGTTTATCGTAAATCTTTTGGCTATGATTGGAACATTACTGGGTTGGTTCTATTTTGTTGAAAGTAAGTATTTGTTTTGGATTAATTTAGTCCTCTTGTCCATTTTCAATCGGTTGAAGAAAAAGGAGAAAAATGATGAACAAGTATAAAGTAATCTATTATGTAGTTGCCATAGCTCTATTAGTCAGCGTATTTCTACTGATTGGGATGGACCTAGGCTGGTTTAATCCATATCAAAGCGACCAATTTGTTTGGACCTACTTTGCTCTCATCCCAGTAGTTGACTGGATTGAAAAGAAATCCAAAAATCTAGCAAGTGAAAAAGGAGAATGAATATGAAAAAGTTTTTAGCAGGTTTTCAAGTCGATACTGAGCACAAAGAACTTGCGGGTGTTTGTGCAGGTTTAGGAAATTATTTTAACATTCAAGCCAATATCGTTCGTTTGGTGACAGTCTTGCTGTTTCTCTCTTCGACAGAGATTGGGATTATAATAGTAACTCTCTATGCCTATCTAGCAGGTTGGCTTGGCAATGAACCCTTGGGAGATGGAGCAAAAAAAGCTAGAAACCAAGCTATTCTCTTGTTTGCTGTTTGTTTGATTTTGGTGTCACTTGGAACAGAAGGTTTGGTCGCTATCTTTGAGTCAGGTAAAGCCTTTGGTCAATGGTTGGTTGGATTAGTTTAGAAAGAGGATGAATATGAAAAAGAAACGTGGATTGTTATTTTTAATGGCTTTGATCTTGGGAGGCTTCTTGGGCATGTTTGCAGGGATGTTTAAGGCCTATACCGAAAACTATGGAACCATTTTAGATGTCAAAATCGTGATTCCATGGATATCATCTATTTGTTTACTGTTAGGTTTCATTAGTATGTTTTTGACTTTCGATTTCTTAAAGAAAAGCAGAAAATTTCACTCCTTGTATCAAGAGGAAATGGATGATGATCTGAATGAAACCTATTATGTACAAATGTATCGTAATCTCGAGTTTGGAACTATTGCTTTTAATAGTGCAGGCGTAGCGATTTTTTTGGCTCTTTTCATCTCAGGTAGTGAAGTAATTGTACTAAATATCAGCTATATAACCTTATCTCTTTCTTTTTTGGCATTAGTGATGATTTTCAGTGCTCAAAAATATCTCTATAAGACCATTGCGATCGTTCGTCAGTTTGATTTGGAATTCTTCTCTACACCAAAAGATGTCTTGGACTATATAAACTCCTACGATGAAGGGGAGCGCAAGGCTAATTTAGAACAGAGTTTTCGAATTTTATTCCAATTAAACCAGTATGTCCTGCCAACTCTCTATTTTCTAATCGTTCTCTTTTCCTTACTGACAGGAGAGATTCAGTTACTAGCCTTCTTGCTTGTAGGAGCGATCCATATTTATATCAATGTGATGCAATTACCTATGGTAAAACGTTATTTCAAATAGGAGTCTTTTATGAAATTACTTAAAAATCTTGGCTGGCTTCTTCTAGCTGTCCTATCCTTTTACTTTGGCTATGGTCTGATTCAGAGTATGGCTTTATCAGCGCTTGACCTAGGGGCTTCGATCTTTGGAGTCCTGCCACTTTATATCGTCCTGTCAGGAGCCTATGTTTATGGAGTTTACAGATGGTATCAGACAGAAAAGGTTAGCATCCAGACGACGGCTTTTAATCGTTATATTTGGTTGCCAACTCTGGTTTTGCTAGTGGCTATTGCAGCCCAGTTCTTTTTGCCAGAAGATCCGTCAGTCAATCAACAAATCGTATCACAACTGACAGTTGCTCAGCCTGTCTTTGGTTTCTTTATGGTGGTAGTCTTTGCTCCTCTGACGGAAGAACTCATCTTTAGAGGGATGCTGGCGCGCTATCTCTTTCCTAAGCAGAACAACAGCAAACAGACAGCTCTGTTTCTCCTCGTATCAAGTGTGCTTTTTGCCTTGATTCATTTTCCAGGGACTTTGCAACAGTTTTTAGTTTATGCTAGTCTGGGATTGAGTTTGGGACTGGCTTATGTAAGCCGAAAAGGTCTTCTTTACAGCATTTCTCTCCACGCTTTGAATAATTTAATCGGCTTTTTGATGATACTCATGCTATAATAGAGTCAGGAGGTCACATGAAACGAGTAATTTTATTAGCAGTGATACAGGCGGTCGTTCTCTTCTTTATCATCGGGGCACTTGCCTATGCCTTTAAAGGCGACTTCTTTTACAACTATCTAGCGGTTGTCTTTGCGCCTATTGCAGGTGTCTTGCGTTTTGCGACAGCTTATGCGACGGAGATTGTTCTACCTAAAAAGGCAGCTGAGATTGCTGAAAAGCGTAAAAAAGGTTAAGAATCATAATCAGAGAATCCGATGACGTTTTCATCGGATTTTTTGTCTGTTCGTTTTGATTTCTAAAGACAATCAAACTTTTCTGATGATTTTCATGAAGAGCCTGCGCTTTTATGGTAAAATAGTAACAGAATAAAAGAGGAGAGAAAACATGAAACGTAGTATGTATGCTGGTCGTGTTCGTGAGGAACATATCGGACAAGAAATTACTTTGAAAGGATGGGTTGGCCGTCGTCGTGACTTGGGTGGTTTAATCTTTATCGACCTTCGTGACCGTGAAGGAATCATGCAGTTGGTTATCAACCCTGAAAAAGTATCTGCAGAGGTCATGGCAACAGCTGAAAGTCTTCGCAGTGAGTTTGTCATCGAGGTGACTGGACAAGTCGCTGCGCGTGAGCAAGCTAATGATAAATTGCCGACTGGTGCAGTTGAGTTGAACGTGACAGCTTTGACGGTGCTTAATACAGCCAAAACAACACCTTTTGAGATTAAAGATGGGATTGAGGCCAATGACGATACACGTTTGCGTTACCGTTACCTTGACCTTCGTCGTCCAGAAATGCTAGAAAACCTTAAGCTTCGTGCCAAGGTGACCCACTCTATCCGTAATTACTTGGATGAGTTGGAGTTTATCGATGTGGAGACGCCATTCCTTTCGAAGTCAACGCCAGAAGGGGCGCGTGACTATTTGGTGCCATCTCGTGTCAATAAAGGGCATTTCTACGCTCTTCCTCAAAGTCCACAAATCACTAAGCAATTGTTGATGAATGCTGGTT
Organism: Streptococcus sp. HMSC077F03; assembly: GCF_001812375.1. Classification (GTDB taxonomy): domain Bacteria; phylum Bacillota; class Bacilli; order Lactobacillales; family Streptococcaceae; genus Streptococcus; species Streptococcus oralis_S. Next base: position 37,535 of record NZ_KV808766.1, on the reverse strand, counting down.
TCGACCGCTATTACCAAATCGTCAAATGTTTCCGTGATGAGGACTTGCGTGGTGATCGTCAGCCTGAGTTCACCCAGGTCGACTTGGAAACATCCTTCCTTACGGAGCAAGAAATCCAAGATATTACAGAAGGATTGATTGCGCGCGTGATGAAAGAAACCAAAGGCATCGAAGTAACTCTTCCATTTCCTCGTATGAAGTATGATGATGCTATGGCCTTTTACGGTTCTGATAAGCCAGATACTCGTTTTGATATGTTGCTTCAGGACTTGACAGAAGTGGTTAGAGGTGTTGATTTCAAAGTCTTTTCAGAAGCACCTGCCGTTAAAGCTATTGTGGTCAAAGGAGCTGCGGATAACTACTCACGTAAAGACATTGACAAGATGACTGAAGTAGCTAAACAGTACGGTGCTAAAGGTCTTGCTTGGGTCAAGGTTGTGGATGGAGAATTAAACGGACCAGTTGCCAAGTTCTTGACTGGGATCCAAGCAGAATTGACTGCAGCACTTGGTCTTGAAGATAAGGACTTGGTTCTCTTTGTGGCGGATACGCTTGAGGTAGCCAATGCAACACTAGGCGCCCTTCGTGGACGTATCGCCAAAGAGCTTGGCTTGATTGATAACGATAAATTCAACTTCCTTTGGGTGGTTGATTGGCCAATGTTTGAATGGTCTGAAGAAGAAGGTCGCTACATGAGCGCCCACCATCCGTTCACTCTTCCACAGGAAGAAACAGCTCACGAATTAGAAGGTGATTTGGCTAAGGTTCGTGCCATTGCTTATGATATCGTCTTGAACGGTTATGAGCTTGGTGGTGGTAGCCTTCGTATCAACCAAAAAGACCTTCAAGAACGCATGTTCAAGGCTCTTGGTTTCTCAGCTGAAGAAGCCAATGACCAGTTTGGTTTCCTTCTTGAAGCCATGGACTATGGTTTCCCACCACACGGTGGTTTGGCTATCGGTCTTGACCGTTTTGTGATGCTCTTAGCAGGAGAAGAAAATATCCGTGAAGTCATTGCCTTTCCTAAGAACAATAAGGCAACCGACCCAATGACACAAGCTCCATCAACAGTCGCTCTCAAACAACTAGAGGAACTCAGCTTACAAGTAGAAGAAGATGAAACAAGCAAAACGAATTAAGCGGTGGCGCTATTATTTGCGCCGCTTTGCTTATCAGATAAAAATCTTACGAGTTTTACAAAGTATCTCTAGGGAAAAATATGATGAGAAAGTATCGGCTTCTCTGGTTTATGGCTTTCTGTCAGCAGTAGCAGTCAATTTCTTTTTTCAACCAGGGCACGTTTACTCCAGTGGTGCGACGGGTCTGGCACAGATTATCTCTGCCTTGAGTAATCACTGGTTTGGTTTTTACATTCCGATATCGCTAACCTTTTATGCTATCAATTTTCCGTTGATGATTTTGGCTTGGTATCAGATTGGGCATAAGTTTACAATCTTTACCTTCATCACAGTATCCATGAGTTCCCTCTTTATCCAGCTTGTACCGGTTGTGACCTTGACAGAGGATCCCATTATCAATGCCCTTTTTGGGGGTGTTGTCATGGGCTTGGGGATTGGTTTTGCGCTCCGTAACAATATTTCTAGCGGAGGTACAGATATCGTCAGTCTCACTATTCGAAAGAAAACGGGTAAGAATGTCGGTAGTATTTCTTTCTTGGTAAATGGAACCATCATGCTGATAGCAGGATTGACCTTTGGTTGGAAATACGCTCTCTACTCCATGATTACCATCTTTGTCTCCAGTCGTGTGACAGACGCGGTCTTTACCAAGCAAAAACGCATGCAGGCCATGATTGTGACCAATAATCCTGACAAGGTAATCGCAAAAATCCATAAAAAATTGCACCGCGGAGCAACCATGATCCACGATGCAGAAGGAACCTATAATCATGAGAGAAAAGCAGTCTTGATTACGGTTATCACACGAGCAGAGTTTAATGATTTTAAACACATCATGAAACAGATCGATCCGACAGCCTTTGTCTCTGTATCTGAAAATGTCCACATTCTCGGACGATTCGTAGAAACAGACAATTAATAATATTCAAAAGACCAGCCTTGGGGCTGGTCTTTATTTTTCGATAATTTTGTGTCCAATCAACTGGCGGTAACAAATCTGTTTATTGTTTTTAGCATCGTTGATAATCTGGAGAATGGTTTCAAAGGAAACGCGCCCAAGTTCCAGGCTATTGATGTCCACATAAGCTACGAGGTCAAGTCGAGGATTGACAGAGTCGAAACTCAAGACAGGAACAGTTAACTGATGCTTACTGATGTAGTCACAAACCCCTTCTGCAAGGAGACTGTCAGTTGTGATAATAGCGTCAATCTGTGGATCGTGATTGAACAGGAGTTCACTGAATTGATACCCTTTTTCTTCTAGAAATTCGTTTGCAAAGTAGGTTAAGTTGGTATCAATCGGAAGTTGGTGTTGTTTGAGTGCGGACTCATAGCCAGTTAGACGATCTTGTGTTACGAAGAGTCGCTTTGTCCCCCCGATGAAGGCAATTCGTTTACATCCTTTTTTGATGAAATACTCTGTCGCATCAAAGCCCGCCTGTACATTGTCATTATCAACAAGAGGGATAAAGGGTGAAGTGGATTTTCCGAGAATGAGGAAGGGGAACTGCTCATCAGCTACTAGCTTGACCAGAGGATCTTCTTCCTCGGCGTAGAGGAAAATCAAACCGTCAACACGCTTGCCATAAACCATCTGAGAAATCGCATTGAGACGTTCTTTCTCATCTTTCCCCGTTGCAATCTGAATAGCATAGTGGTTTTCAGACGCGACTTGGGCGATACCACGAAGGACAGATGGGAAGAAAGGATTTTGGTAAAAGGCATCCGAGTCGTCAGGGAGCACCAGGCCGATAACCTGAGTATAGCTACTTACCAAGCTACGAGCATTGAGGTTGGGATGGTAGTTGAGTTCCTTCATTGCCTTGCGAACTCGTTTTTTGGTTTCATCACTAATCGTTGATTTATTTTGAATGACGCGGGTAACAGTTGAAGGTGAGACACCTGCTGCTTTAGCCACATCTTTAATCGTCACGGGCATAAAAATCTCCTATTTATGATAATCTGGATCACGGAAATGTGTCTTGTAAAAAATAGTGACCAGATAAAGAACAAAAAGAATGTTTTGTACAGTGATAAGCGTTGTCATATTTTGGCCAAAAAGTCCCAAAATAAGCGTAATCAGAGTGGGTAATCCTAAACAGTTCAAGATAAAATGGTAGCACTCTTTAAAAGTCCTAAATGAAAAGAGGCGTGATTTTTTGGTGATATAAAGGAGAAGACTAGCTCCAAGAGAGACAATGAAGAAATTCAATCCAAAGAGGAAGCTAGCACCAAGAACGAGAAAGAGACTGATATAGACCCGATTTTGTTGGTACCAATCTTTAGAAATGGCCTGGGTTAGATCTTCCTTACTCTGGAAACTCTCCGTTTGAATCGCGTGGTAGCGAATGCGAGTTAGTTCCTTACTTTCCTTACTGATGACGAGTTCTTCCGTATCAAAATGAAGTTGCAAGTCCTTTGGCAATTCTTTGCTTTGGCTCGGGCCAATCAAAAGAGAAGGCTGCTGATTCTTCGTACCTGAGTAGTTCAGCTTTCCATCAACGATTTGTGCATTCTCTGACAAGTCCATGATGGCTTCATCTGTCAGTGGAGTGTAGACATTATCGATAAAGGTATCCAGTGGATACGTTTCCTGTGAGCTGTTTTGAATGGCAATCGGAACCATAGACAAACTGATGAGGAAAATGCTCGTAAAGAGAAGCTGAAACCAGTTGAGGCCGAAACGTTTTGATAGGGGGTTGCGAAATCCCCAGATACTAGAGAAATACGAGAATGGATATGGAAGCATAGGCATCTTTCTAAAAGTGTTTTCTATATGAGTATTATATAGAGAAATGTGCTTTATTTCAAGTCTAGGAAATCAATTATGTATTGAAAGAGGGCTTTCAATAAGATTTGTAGAAGGGTGTCCAATCTTGTAGCTTTAGCCACAAGCTCCAAAATGAAAAAGGGTGGCGGGGATAAATTATCCCTTGTCGCCACCACTTGTAAGTCCTGAAACAAAGTTCTTTTGTAAGAAGAAGAAGAGTGTACAGATTGGAAGTGCGATGAGGATGGCACCTGCTGAGAAGTAGGCAATCTTCAAGTTCTTCGCATTGTTGACGAAGGTTTGGAGACCAACGGCAACTGTAAAGTATTCTTTCTCACGAAGCAAGAAACTAGAGAGGATATAGTCTCCGAAAGGTCCCATGAAGGCCCAGAGGGCTTGTACCGCAACCATTGGGCGAACAAGAGGGAGGACGATTTGCCAGAAGCGGCGGAAGTGTCCTGCACCATCAAGTTTTGCTGATTCATCAAGAGACATTGGTACGGTATCAAAGTAACCTTTCATCAACCAAGCGTTCATAGGGATACCACCACCGACATAGAGGAAGATGAGGAACCAGCTATGGTTAAGGGCGTTCAACATAAGTGCCATAACGAAGAAGGCAGTCAAAGCAGCCATGGTTGGCACCATTTGGATAATCAAGAAGAAGACCAAACTTTGTTTACGAGCCAAGAAGTTGTATCGACTGTAGGCATAACCAGCAAGTACGATGATGCTTGTTTGGACAGCCATTGTAATCAAGGCAATGATCAAGGTATTGAGATACCAAGTGCCGTACAAGGTTTCAGTGAAGAGTCCTTTAAAGTTATCAAAACTAAAATCGACGTTACCATCTAGTTTAAAGGCTACCACGTTACCAGACTTGAAGGCTGACATAATGGTAATCAAAAGTGGATAAATAATGACGATTGATAAGCCAATCAAGTAGAGGTAAGTGAGGGTTTGAGTCAGTCTACGTTTGAGTTTGATTGAGTTATTCATCTTAGACGTCCTCCATATCAAATGCGTGTAGTTTCTTGAATGCAATCATAGAGATAGAGATGACAATAATGGAGATAATCAAGGTAACAGCTGCCGCCATAGAGTATTGTGGGGCTGTACCTGTTGTCAAACGGTAAATCCATGAGATCAAGATATCAGTTGAACCGGCTCCACCACCAACGCTACCAGGTCCTCCACCATTAAAGAGATACATGATAGAGAAGTTGTTAAAGTTGAAGGTGTATTGGCTGATCAATGTTGGAGCTGCAACAGCCAAGATCATTGGGAAAGTGATGTTGCGGAATTTTTGCCAAGCATTGGCACCATCGATGTAAGCCGCTTCGTAGAGGTCGTTAGGAATAGACTGCAAGATACCCAAGGTCAAAACGTAGATGTATGGGAAACCTAGCCAACCTTGCATCATAATCAAGGCAATCTTAGTCCAAGTCGGATCGGTTTTCCAAGGGATAAGAGCTCCATCTAGGAAAGGAAGAACCTTAGACAAAAGAGGCAAGACTTGGGTGTTGATGGCACCAACACTATCATTAAACATGTTTGAGAATGTCAAGATAGTGATGAAGGCTGGAACTGCCCAAGGAAGAAGGAAAATAACACCGAAGATACGTTTTCCTTTGATAAATGGTTGGTTGGCAATGATGGCAGTAAAGATACCAATGACAATCTGCAAAGTAGAAGCAGATAAAGCCCAGATAATGGTCCAAGAAAGAACGGAACCAAAGGCTGAACGGAAGGTACTCAAACTCCAGATGTTTGTGAAGTTCGTTAAACCAACCCAGTCCAACAATTTGTTTGGTGGCAAGTGTTGGAAGTCGTAGTTGGTAAAGGCAATCATCAAGGTTACGATAACAGGGAAGATAATTGCAAATGTCATCGCTACATACGATGGGATGATTAAAAGGTATGGGAATCCATTTTCATAAATGCCTTTAATCATGTCCTTGAAGGTACGAGCTACGGGAATACCGTTGTTGATACGTTTAGCAGTCGTATGTGCATCCTTGATATTAAAGATGTAAAAGAGCAAGTAAACGACAACAAAGATAGAATGGAAAGCACCGCGAATCAGCATGAAGAGTGAATTATCACGGCCAGGTTTGTCACCAAGGGTGACCAAATTGCTTAATTCAGGGGTTGCAAGTGTTAGAAAATACAGAACAAATAGAACAGTAATGCCAAGGAAAATAAATCCTTTAGCTTTTTGTTTGTTATAGATTTGTCCTAAACCAGGAATGATTGACAGCAAGGCTGCTTTGCGAGGCTGTTGTTTTTCCATGATTACTCCTTTCATAGGATGCGAGTTTAAACTCGGATTCAATCGTAAGATACGTACATCTGATAAGAAGCATATCTATAAATTCAAAGGGGGATTTTGCTTCCACCCCCCTTGAACAATTCAATTAGTTACCAAATTTTTGTTGGATTGTTTCCTTGATCAATGTTACAGCATCGTTAGCAGCTGTTTTCGCATCTTTCTTACCACTTACAGCATCAAAGAGCATAGTTTTTGCTGGATCCCAAACTGTTGACATTTGTGAGATGTTTGGCATTGGTTGAGCGTTCTTGAACTGTTTGATAACAGCTGTAGTCAACTCATCGTTTTTGCCTTCAGCATAAGTACGAGCCTCAGTGTTAGCTGGGATTTCATTGGTTGCATCGTAGAATGCTTTTTGTTGTTCAGTTGAAACTAGGAAGTCTACAAATTTTTGAGCGCCTTCAAGATTCTTAGTGCTTGATGGGATGATCCAAGCTTTACCACCACCGAATGCTGCGTAATCTTTACCGTTTGGAAGAGTTGGGATAGTCGCAACACCGTAGTTTACTTTAGCATCTTTAAAGGATTGAGCTTTCCAAGGACCATCGATGATAGCAGCTGTTTTGCCTTCTTGGAATTGAGTTTGGATCAAGTTACCAGCACCTTCAGTATCTTGCATACCTTTAGGCCATTTTTCGTACCAAGATTTAGCGTATTCGATACCTTTGATTGCTCCGTCGTTTGCAAGACCGATATCTTTAGGATCTTTACCATTTTGACCGAATACATAACCACCGTTACCAGCAAGGAGTCCATATGCGTAGTAGAAGTTTGTCCAGTCAGCTAAGAAGGCAGTAGTTTTGCCATCTTCACCAGCGAAAGCATATTTGCTATCTTTTGCAAGTTCTTCTAGTTCAGCAAAAGTTTTTGGAGCTTCTTTTAGCAAGTCTTTGTTGTAGTACATTACGAGAGACTCGATAACGGCTGGAGCACCATAGACTTTACCACCAACAGTTACAAGAGATTTAGTAGTATCGTCTGTTTTCGCACCATCATTAAGAGTTACTTCTGAAAGTTGTCCGTCAGTACCAAGGCTACCTACACGGTCGTATGGAGCCATCATAACATCAGGGGCTTTACCAGATTGGTTGTCAAGTGAAAGGTTATCAAGACCACCCATTTGGTCTCCTGTTTTGATCGTAACTTTTACGCCAGATTCTTTTTCGTAAGCTTTTGCAGCTGATTCAGCGAAGGCTTTATATTGGTCTTCAACGTAGAAAGTGATTTCTTGTGCTTCTGAAGAGCTAGTATCAGCTGCTTTGTCAGCAGATTTGCTTCCGCAAGCTACCAAGAGCAAGCTAGCGAGAGTAGCAGTTCCGAGCACAGCAGCGCTCTTCATGAATTTAGATGACATAGTGTATTCCTCCTAAAGAATAACAGTATAATTTATTTAGAAAACGCAAACGTTTTCTTTTATGAGCCTAGTATAGCACAAATAGAAAACGGTTGCAAGCGTTTTTAAAAAGTTTTTTAAAAAAATTTTAAGGTTTCAAACATTTGTTAAAGCCTTTATATAGGAAAGAACTTAAAACGGTTGTTTTTCTTGAATGGAAAATATACTAGGGAAACGATTGCGTAAATTCGGCTTGTTTTTTCAGAAAATAGAGCAGATATTGGGAATGAATTATCTTAAATCAGAAAATCTTTAAAATTTTTTTGGCTCATTTCATAAAATATCAGTGGGAACAAGTTTTGTTTGATTAAAATAATTCAAAAAAAATTTTTTAAAACCGCTTGCATTTGTGTTCAAAATACGCTATACTTAATTTAACGCAAACGTTTGCGCCTTGATTGCGCAACGTTTTATAACAAACACATGAGGTGCTATTATGAAAAAACGTCAAAGTGGTGTGTTGATGCACATCTCTTCTCTTCCAGGAGCATACGGGATTGGATCATTTGGCCAAAGCGCCTATGATTTCGTTGATTTCTTGGTTCGTACGAAGCAACGTTACTGGCAAATCCTCCCTCTCGGGACAACAAGCTATGGAGATTCTCCATACCAATCATTCTCGGCCTTTGCTGGGAATACGCATTTTATCGACCTTGATATCTTGGTAGAGCAAGGCTTGCTCGAAGCCAGTGATCTTAAAGGTGTTGACTTTGGTAGCGATGCATCTGAAGTTGACTATGCGAAGATTTATTATGCACGTCGTCCACTTTTAGAAAAAGCAGTGAAACGCTTCTTGGAAGTGGGTGATGTCAAAGATTTTGAGAAGTTTGCTCAAGATAACCAATCATGGCTTGAACTCTTCGCTGAGTATATGGCAATCAAAGAGCATTTTGACAATCTTGCTTGGACAGAATGGCCAGATGCAGATGCTCGTGCGCGTAAAGCTTCAGCACTTGAAAGCTACCGTGAGAAATTGGCAGACAAGTTGGTTTACAACCGTGTGACTCAATACTTCTTCTTCCAACAATGGTTGAAATTGAAAGCCTACGCTAACGATAACCACATCGAAATCGTTGGTGACATGCCTATCTACGTAGCGGAAGATTCAAGCGACATGTGGGCAAATCCACATCTCTTCAAGACAGATGCCAATGGTAAAGCAACTTGCATCGCAGGATGCCCACCAGATGAGTTTTCTGCCACTGGTCAACTTTGGGGGAACCCAATCTATGACTGGGAAGCAATGGACAAAGACGGTTACAAATGGTGGATTGAACGCTTGCGCGAAAGCTTCAAGATCTACGATATTGTTCGTATCGACCACTTCCGTGGTTTCGAATCTTACTGGGAAATTCCTGCTGGTTCCGATACAGCAGCACCTGGTAAATGGGTAAAAGGTCCTGGCTACAAACTCTTTGCAGCCGTTAAGAAGGACCTTGGTGAGCTAAACATCATCGCAGAAGACCTTGGTTTCATGACAGATGAAGTCATCGAGTTGCGTGAGCGTACTGGCTTCCCAGGAATGAAGATTCTTCAATTCGCCTTCAATCCAGAAGACGAAAGTATCGATAGCCCACACTTGGCACCTGCCAACTCTGTTATGTACACAGGAACACATGATAACAATACAGTTCTTGGTTGGTACCGTAATGAGATTGACGATCCAACTCGTGAATACATGGCTCGTTACACGAACCGTAAAGAGTATGAAACAGTACCACACGCAATGCTTCGCACAGTCTTTTCATCAGTTAGCTTCATGGCTATTGCAACCATGCAAGACTTGCTAGAACTAGATGAGTCAGCTCGTATGAACTTCCCATCTACTCTTGGTGGAAACTGGTCATGGCGTATGACAGCAGACCAACTCACACCAGCTGTTGAAGAAACTTTGCTTGACTTGACTACAATTTATCGCCGAATCAATGAAAATTTGGTAGAATTAAAGAAATAAGACAATATCAGGAGACACATAAACATGTTACCATTAAACGAATTTGTACAAAAACGTTACAATAAAACCATTGCAGAATGTAGCAATGAAGAGCTTTACCTTGCTCTTCTCAACTACAGCAAGCTTGCTAGCAGTCAAAAACCAGTCAACACTGGTAAGAAAAAAGTTTACTACATCTCAGCTGAGTTCTTGATCGGTAAACTCTTGTCAAACAACTTGATTAACCTTGGTCTTTACGACGATGTGAAAAAAGAACTTGCTGCTGCAGGTAAAGAGTTGATTGAAATTGAAGAAGTCGAATTGGAACCATCACTTGGTAACGGTGGTTTGGGACGTTTGGCAGCCTGCTTTATCGACTCAATCGCTACACTTGGTTTGAATGGTGATGGTGTTGGTTTGAACTACCACTTCGGTCTTTTCCAACAAGTTCTTAAAAACAACCAACAAGAAACGATTCCTAACGCTTGGTTGACAGAGCAAAACTGGTTGGTTCGCTCAAGCCGTAGCTACCAAGTGCCATTTGCACACTTTACCTTGACATCAACTCTTTACGATATTGATGTTCCTGGTTACAAGACAGCTACTAAAAACCGCTTGCGTTTGTTTGACTTGGATTCAGTTGATTCTTCTATCATCGAAGACGGTATCAACTTTGACAAGACAGATATCGCTCGCAACTTGACTCTCTTCCTTTACCCAGACGATAGCGACAAGCAAGGTGAATTGCTCCGTATCTTCCAACAATACTTCATGGTTTCAAACGGTGCGCAATTGATCATCGACGAAGCAATCGAAAAAGGAAGCAACTTGCATGACCTTGCAGACTACGCTGTTGTACAAATCAACGATACTCACCCATCAATGGTGATTCCTGAATTGATCCGTCTCTTGACTGCGCGAGGTATCGAGCTTGATGAAGCAATCTCAATCGTTCGTAGTATGACTGCCTACACTAACCACACAATCCTTGCTGAAGCCCTTGAAAAATGGCCTCTTGAATTCTTGCAAGAAGTGGTTCCTCACTTGGTACCAATCATCGAAGAATTGGATCGTCGTGTGAAGGCAGAATACAAAGACTCAGCTGTTCAAATCATCGATGAGAATGATCGTGTACACATGGCGCACATGGATATTCACTATGGATACAGCGTAAACGGGGTTGCAGCTCTTCACACTGAAATCTTGAAGAACTCAGAGTTGAAAGCTTTCTACGACATCTACCCAGAAAAATTCAACAACAAAACAAACGGTATCACATTCCGTCGTTGGCTTATGCATGCTAACCCAAGCTTGTCTCACTACTTGGATGAGATTCTTGGACATGGTTGGCACCATGAAGCAGATGAGCTTGAAAAACTCTTGTCATACGAAGACAAGGCTGCTGTTAAAGAAAAATTGGAAAGTATCAAGGCTCACAACAAACGTAAATTGGCTCGTCACTTGAAAGAACACCAAGGTGTGGAAATCAATACAAACTCTATCTTTGATATCCAGATCAAACGTCTTCACGAGTACAAACGCCAACAAATGAACGCTTTGTATGTGATCCACAAATACCTTGACATCAAGGCTGGTAACATCCCTGCTCGTCCAATCACAGTCTTCTTTGGTGGTAAAGCAGCTCCTGCCTACACAATCGCTCAAGACATCATTCACTTGATCCTTTGCTTGTCAGAAGTGATTGCAAATGATCCAGAAGTAGCTCCACACTTGCAAGTGGTTATGGTTGAAAACTACAACGTTACTGCAGCAAGCTTCCTTATCCCAGCATGTGACATCTCAGAACAAATCTCACTTGCTTCTAAAGAAGCTTCAGGTACTGGTAACATGAAATTCATGTTGAACGGAGCTTTGACTCTTGGTACTATGGACGGTGCTAACGTGGAAATCGCTGAGTTGGTTGGCGACGAAAATATCTACATCTTCGGTGAAGATTCAGAAACTGTTATCGACCTTTACGCAAAAGCAGCTTACAAATCAAGCGAATTCTACGCTCGTGAAGCTATCAAACCATTGGTTGACTTCATCGTGAGTGACGCTGTTCTTGCAGTAGGCAAGAAAGAACGCTTGGAACGTCTTTACAACGAATTGATCAACAAAGACTGGTTCATGACTCTCCTTGACTTGGAAGACTACATTAAAGTCAAAGAGCAAATGCTTGCTGACTACGAAGACCGCGACGCATGGTTGGATAAAGTCATCGTTAACATTGCCAAAGCAGGATTCTTCTCATCTGACCGTACAATCGCTCAGTACAACGAAGATATCTGGCACTTGAACTAAGATACAAATTCATACTAATACATTTTGTAAAAAGCGAGTTTCAATTGAAATTCGCTTTTTTGAATGATGTGGATTTTAGCCAATCAGGTCTAAAAAGAGATAAATCATAGATACGTTGAAGTTTTAGAAATACTGCTTTTTACTGTATTTCAGTCTCATGATTCTTCGTAGTTGATGGCTTCGTATTTCTTGTATCCGCTTATAATTTGTATTATAATAGCATTGTGGTGAAGAAAGAAGGTGTTTTTATGTGGAAAAAATATTTTTCAAAATATAAATGGACTGATTTATTTTGGATACTATTTGTGGTTTTGTCATCACTCTCGATGGGGAATCGTACTCTTTTTCCACTTACCCATCAAGAAATCTCTTATCATGGGTGCTATTTGGGGATTACACTTGCCTCATTTCACTTATTATTCATTGATAAATTTGTCATTTCGAATCGAAAATAAATGGAGAGGTTAAAATTTTTTCCACTTTTCGGATAGACAGTTGAAAAATCGCGATTTAAACCCACGCCTCAAGAAGAGGTGCGGGTTTTTGTCTTATCTGAAAGTTTTAATTACAGTGCTTTCCCAACCAAAATCTCTGCTTCAATGGTAATCTCTGTCAGTTGGCTCCAGTCAATCTTGGTATGGTCAACGTGAAAGAGTAAGGGCGTCATGGCAAGCAGGGCTTGGCGTTGCTCAGCTGAGATAGGTTTTGTTAAGGAAGCAATCTGACTAGATTGGATTCTGAAATGTTCCTGGAAATGTTCTTTGATATCTTGGTTGGAATAATCCTTCTTTGTCAGCTGGTCCTGCACCATTTGACGGATTTCTTTGAGGTGATTTTCGGTTGGGATGACCTTGATCAAAATACCGTCTTTGGATAAAACGCGACGGAATTCCCCATAGTTGGCAGGCGAGAAGATATCAAGCAGGATATCCATGCTGGCGTCTTTTATAGGAAGACGAGCCAGGTCGCCGACAAACCAGTTGACCGCCCAGTTTGGTTCGCTCTTGGCAGCGATTTGAACGGAATCTTTTGAAATATCAAAGGCGTAAAAGGTTTTGTCAGAGTGACTTTCTTGGAGCTTGCGAGAGTAGAAGCCTTCGCCACAACCGATATCCAAGACTGTTTTTGCGGATGGTTTAGTGGCTAGTAAGTCGGAGATACCTTCTAAGATAGCCTGATAAAAGCCAGCCTCTAGGATTTCTTGGCGGTTTTGAAAGTTTTCCTTGTCGTAGTTGGCAGATTGCTTGATTTGAGGAGCCAAGTTGACATAGCCAAATTTTGCCAAGTCAAAAGAATGACGATTGCTACACTTGAGACTGCTCTCTACTAAGGTTAGATTTTCTTGGCAGATAGGACAGGCAAAGGCAGTCGCAGCAGCGAAGCGCTGAAGTTTGGGTTTGAGATTTGTATTCATAGTTTAAGTGTATCAAAAGAGGCAAGTGAAAGCAACTTTAGGAGCAAGTAGATGGGAGATTCAGTAGAAATAAAACTAATTCTCCAATTTATAAAATGAAATTGCTTTTATATCTAAATTGCTATATAATAATGATAAGGAGGAAATAAGTATGTTAAAAGAAGTATTAACCGTTGCAAAAGTTGCGAAAAAATCTTCATTATTTTTGGGTGGTGTCGCATTTGGTACCCTTGGTTTGAAAATCTTAGCAAGTAAGGAAGCTAAAAAAGGTTATTCTAAAGCTTTGGCTAAGGCTTACAAGTTGAAAGACGAGCTAGATGCATCTGTTTCTGTTGTGAAACAACATGGAGACGATGTTTTGCAAGATGCTAAATATTTGTATGAGCAAGAGAAAAAAGAAGAGCAATTAGATAGCCTTATAGGAGAATAATATGTCTTTTAAAGTGCTACATAGAGGATACCAACATATCCGACTATCATCTTCTTTTTCACTCACCTTGGATATTCAAGACTATCTTCGTTCCTTGGCGAGAGATGAAAAGGGGATTGAGTCTATCCAGTTTTACATGGATCAACAGCACTTTACTCTACGCATAAAAGAAGGCTTTTCTGTATTAGATAATGCAGAAGCCTTTTTAAAAAGAATTGATAAAGGGAAAGTTTCTGAGTTGATGACTCTTCCCATTCGTAGAGAAGAGAGTGCTTATTCTATTGTTTCAGGTGCAGCGATTAAGCGTGTACTTTTTCGTAGTTTTGTGCCGTATCCTATTCGCTATATATGGACTTGTTATCAGGCTTTGGGTTATATTAGAGAAGCCTATCAAACACTAGCGCGTAAGGAACTAACGATGGAAGTCTTGGACTGTTCGGCTATTTTATTGTCCATGTTTATGAACCAATCCAAGACGGCTAGTAATATCATGTTTATGCTTGATTTAGGCAATCATTTAGATCAGTGGTCCTTGAAAAAAACTGCAACAGATTTAGAACAGAGTCTTCTTGCAAAAGAGAGCGATGTATTCTTGGTACAGGGCGATACGGTCGTTAGCATCAAGAGTTCCGATGTTCAAATAGGAGATGTCTTGGTCCTATCTCAAGGAAATGAAATTCTGTTTGATGGACAAGTAGTTTCAGGTTTAGGTATGGTCAATGAAAGTTCCTTGACGGGAGAGAGTTTTCCAGTTGAAAAAAGAGAGTTTGATTCGGTTTGTGCAAATACAGTCTTGGAGACTGGAGAGCTACGTATTCGTGTAACCGATAATCAGATGAACAGCCGTATTTTACAACTGATTGAGTTGATGAAGAAATCTGAAGAAAACAAGAAAACTAAACAACGCTATTTCATCAAGATGGCGGATAAGGTCGTCAAATATAATTTCTTGGGTGCTGGTCTGACTTACCTATTAACAGGTTCTTTTTCTAAGGCTATTTCTTTTCTATTGGTCGATTTCTCCTGTGCTTTGAAAATCTCTACTCCTGTAGCTTATTTAACAGCTATCAAGGAGGGGTTGAATCGTGAAATGGTGATTAAGGATGGGGATGTTCTGGAGAAATATCTGGAAGTCGATACCTTCTTATTTGATAAGACTGGGACAATCACAACTAGCTATCCTATAGTTGAAAAGGTGTTACCTTTTGGAGACTATAGTGAGGAAGAAATCTTAAGAATAAGTGCCTGTCTTGAAGAACACATCTATCATCCTATCGCTAATGCCATTGTCAAGCAAGCTGAGATAGAGGGAATTGAACATGAGGAAATGCATGGGAAACTCCAATATATTGCAAGCAAGGGAATTAAGTCCTATATCGATGGCCAACCAGTTGTTATTGGGAATTATGTCTTGATGCAGGATGAGCAGATTCATATCAGTTCGGAACAAAATGCTTTAATTGAAGAGTATAAGAGCCACTACAATCTCTTATTCTTAGCATATCAGAATGAATTGATTGGAATGTTCTGCATCCATACTCCTTTGAGAAAAGAAGCAAAAGCAGCCTTGGAGAAACTTAAGGCACAAGGGAAAAAATTGATTCTGGCAACAGGGGATACCCTGGTTAGGACAGAGGAATTAGTAAAAGATTTGCCCTTTGATCAAGTCTATACAGACTTGAAACCTGATGGGAAGTTTGAGTTAGTAGAGAAACTGCAGAGAGCAGGTCACACTATTTTGATGGTTGGAGATGGATTGAATGACTCAGCGGCTCTAACCCTATCAGATATCGGTGTGGTGATGAATGAAAGCGCAGATATTTCTAAGCAGATGAGTGATATCTTATTGTTAGATAATCGCTTGGATTTCTTCCAAGAGTTGGATTCGCTATCATCATCTTTGCAAATACTCATCAAGAAGAATATTCAAGATACCGTTGTCGTAAATAGTAGTTTGATTGGCTTTGGCTTGTTTAATTGGCTCAGTCCTTCAAATCTCTCTATCTTACATAATCTAACAACCTTGCGCATTGTCTTGCGTAGTCTGTCTATTAAAAATAGATAGATGAGAGTTATTAACAGCAAAAAGGAGTTACCTTTCTCGAGGTTAACTCCTTTGTTTATAGATAAATGTTGAACAGTTTAGTAAGTCAATACAAAGTATTTTTTCTTACCACGACGGATAACAGTGAGTTCGTTCTCTAACTTATCTGCGTCATTCAAGACATAGTCAAGGTCTTGGATACGATCACCGTTGACGTAGATAGCTCCATTTTGAACATCCTCGCGGGCTTGACGTTTTGAATTAACCACACCAGAAGATACGAGGAGTTCTACGATGTTGTGATTTTCGTCTGCCTGTACTTGGTAGTTTGGCACTCCACGAAGTCCTTGTTTGAGTTCTTTGACAGAAAGGTTTTTGATGTTTCCAGCAAAGAGTTGCTCAGTGATGTTGAGGGCTTCTTTGTAGGCTTCTTCTCCGTGGACAAGAGTCACGACTTCACGAGCCAAGACTTTTTGAGCCAAGCGTTCATGAGGAGCAGCCTCAAACTGCTTGCGGATGTCTTCAATCTCATCTAGTGACAAGAAAGTAAAGATTTTCAAGAAGCGAACAGCGTCAGCGTCCATGACATTCATCCAGAATTGGTACATTTCGTATGGAGAAGTCTTTTCAGGATTGAGCCAGACTGCATTTCCTTCAGATTTACCAAATTTCTTACCAGTTGCATCTGTAATGAGTGGCACTGTGATAACGTGACCAGTCTTATCAGCCTTACGACGAAGCAATTCGGTACCAGCTGTCATATTTCCCCACTGGTCAGAACCACCGATTTGTAAGGTGACGTTGTGCTCTTGGTTAAGGACGTAGAAGTCATATCCTTGCATGATTTGGTAAGCGAACTCAGTGTAAGAAATCCCTGTTTCAATCCGTTTCTTTACAGACTCCTTGCTCATCATGTAGTTGACAGTGAAGTATTTTCCGACATCACGGAGGAAGTCAATGAAGCTGATGCTGCCAAACCAGTCGTAGTTGTTGACCATGACAGCTTTATTTTCCCCATTTTCAAAGTCAAGAAAACGAGAAAGTTGTCCTTGGATAGACTTGACCCAGCCCTCTACTGTGTCTTTTGTTTGGAGACTACGCTCAGCATCTTTGAAGGACGGATCTCCGATGAGACCTGTAGCACCGCCAACGAGCGCATAAGGTTTGTGACCTGCTAGTTGCAAACGACGACTTGTCAAGATTGCGACAAGGTGGCCTAGGTGAAGGCTGTCAGCAGTTGGATCATAGCCAGTATAATAAGAAACTTGACCTTCTTCTAGGGCTTTACGCAAAGCTTCTTCATCAGTCGTTTGAAAAATCAAACCACGCTCTTTTAGCTCATCAAAAATGTGCATGTGTCTTTTCTCCTTTTTAAAAATATTGTTTCTACCTATTTTATCACAAACTTGGGCAATAGCCTAGTAGAATAGGGAAGAAAGTGCCTATTTTATTGAAAGTTTCCCTTTTATGGTATAATAGAGAAAGCGAGGACATTCATGAAAGAAAGAATTAATGAATTAAAAACAAAAATGCTGCATTTTTTCCAGCAGCTAATGCAACGAATTGCAAAATGGAAGAAAAGACTAGCAGAAAAACTAGCTAATAAGAAAACCAGTAAAAAGGGGACCTCTTCTGACAAAGTTAGAAGGGCAGGGTCTATTTTTGCTAAGATTTTGAGTGGGTTTAAAATAGTCTTTAATACTCTCTTTATCTTAGGCTTTATCGGTGGACTGTTTGGCGCTGGTGTGGCTATGGGTTATGGAGTCGCTCTATTTGACAAGGCCCAGGTCCCTCAAGCAGAAGAGTTGGTCAAGCAAGTGAAGGATATTGCCTCCATCTCAGAGATCACTTATTCTGACGGCAGTACCATTGCCTCGATCGAGGGCGATTTACTGCGCACTTCAGTCGCTTCAGATGCTATCTCAGACAACCTTAAGAAAGCCATTGTTGCGACAGAGGACGAGCATTTCAATGAGCACAAGGGAGTTGTGCCTAAGGCCGTTATTCGTGCGACTTTGGGAACCTTTGTCGGTCTAGGCTCGTCTAGTGGTGGTTCGACCTTGACCCAGCAGGTCATCAAGCAACAAGTAGTGGGGGATGCTCCAACTCTAGCTCGTAAGGCTAAAGAGATTATTGATGCTCTTGCTTTAGAGCGGGCCATGGGTAAGGATGAGATTTTGACAACCTACCTTAACATAGCTCCTTTTGGTCGCAATCATAAAGGTCAAAATATTGCAGGTGCCCAGCAGGCTGCAGAAGGAATCTTTGGGGTCAATGCTTCGGATTTAACGGTCCCTCAAGCTGCCTTTATCGCAGGATTGCCACAGAGTCCAATCAGTTATTCTCCTTATGAATCTGATGGTAGTATGAAGAGTGATGAGGACATGGCTTTGGGAATTAAGCGTGCCAAGGATGTCCTCTACAACATGTACCGGACAGGAGCTCTAAGTCGGGAAGACTACGATAAGTACAAAGATTATGACTTTAAGAAAGACTTCTTACCATCCGGTAGTGTTAGCGGGACTTCGCGTGACTATCTCTACTATGCAACCTTGGCAGAAGCTACTGATCGTATGTACGACTACCTCGTCCAACGAGATAATGTTTCTGCGCAAGAATTAAAGAATGAGTCCATTCAGAAATCCTATCGTGATTTAGCCACTAAGGAAATTGAAAATGGTGGATATAAGATTACGACAACTATCAATAAAAATGTTCATGCTGCGATGCAAAATGCGGTTGCGACCTACGGCTATTTGCTAGATGATTCGACAGGCCAGCCTGAGGTGGGGAATGTCCTCATGGACAACCAAACGGGAGCTATCCTTGGATTTGTTGGTGGCCGTAATTATCAAGAAAATCAGAACAATCACGCTATCGACACCAAGCGTTCTCCAGCTTCAACCACGAAACCTATATTGGCCTATGGTATCGCTATTGACCAAGGTTTGATGGGAAGTGCAAGTATTTTATCAAACTATCCTACCAACTTCTCAAATGGGAATCCCATCATGTATGTCAATAGTCCTGGTACGGGCATGATGACATTGGGAGAAGCCCTTAACTACTCATGGAATATCCCAGCCTATTGGACGTATCGTACGCTTCGAGAGAAGGGTGTTGATGTCAAAGGCTATATGGAAAAAATGGGTTACGAAATCCCAGAATATGGTATTGAAAGTTTACCGATGGGTGGAGGGATTGACGTTACAGTTGCCCAGCATACCAACGGGTATCAAACTCTGGCCAACAATGGAGTTTACCATAAGAAACATATGATCGCGAAGATCGAGTCAACGGATGGCCGACTGGTATACGAGCACAAGGATGAGCCTGTCCAGGTTTATTCGAAAGCGACAGCAACCATTATGCAAAGTCTCCTTCGGGATGTTATATCGTCTCGGATTACCTCGAGTTTCCAGACGGACTTGACGACTATCAATCCATCCCTAGCTAGTGCTGACTGGATTGGAAAAACTGGTACGACCAATGAAGATGAAAATATGTGGCTCATGCTTTCTACACCTCGCTTGACTTTGGGTGGCTGGCTAGGTCACGATGACAACCGCCCACTAGCCAAAGGGGCGGGCCACTACCGCAATGCCAACTATATGGCCCACTTGGTTAATGCCATTCAACAAGCAAAACCTGGAATTTGGGGGAATGAGCGCTTTAATCTTGACTCAAGTGTGACCAAGTCACAAGTTCTCAAGTCTACAGGGGAGAAACCGGGCAAGGTTTCTATCAATGGGAAAGAAATAGAAGTTTCTGGATCAACAGTAACGAGCTACTGGGCGACTAAAGAAGGTGCCCCAGTGACCACCTATCGCTTTGCTATTGGAGGAAGCGATGCAGATTATCTGAACGCATGGAAGAATATTCTAGGAAGCATTCCAGCAGTGACTCCTCCAAGCTCAAGTTCAAGCAGTAGCTCTGGAAGTTCAAGTTCGAGTGGAAATACTCAAAGTGGTTCTTCAGGACGTTCACGTCTATTTAATCGTTAAGAAAGAGTAGTAGCAAGGTTAGTAATTTCTCCTTGTTGCTACTTTTTTCTTTGTTGGTTTCGTGTTACAATAATAATATGAATCATTATCAGAAAAAGATTGTTAAGGGAACAGTATATTCGCTACTCTCAGGCCTAATCTGGGGGATTTGTGGGATTTTAGGAGAGTATTTTTTCACTCATTATCCAGTGTCTTCTGGATGGATTACTTCTATGCGTTTACTAGTGGCGGGGAGTTTGGTTTTAGGTCTATCTGCCTTTCAGTTGCGTAGCCGCTTGTTGGACATCTGGCGTGATAAGAAAAATTATCTACCTTTTTTAGCCTATGCTATTCTAGGTATTTTTTCTGTGCAGTTTTTCTTTTATCTCTGCGTTGAGTATTCCAATGCGACGACGGCGACCATTTTGCAATTTATCAGCCCTGTTTTTATCCTGTTTTACAATCGAATCATTTACCAGAAGAAGGCTTCAATTACAGCTGTTTTCTACGTTTTGATTGCCATGCTAGGTGTTTTTTTGATGGCTACGAAAGGGGATTTGTCCCAGTTGTCCATGACACCTTTGGCTCTAGTGACAGGTTTGCTTAGTGCAGTAGGGGTCATGTTTAATGTTATCCTTCCTCAACGCTTTGCACGGCGCTACGGATTTGTTCCGACTGTTGGTTGGGGGATGATTCTGGCAGGGCTCTTTAGTAATTTTCTTTACCCTATTTATCGGATAAGTTTTCAAGTGGATTTGGTAAGTGTGCTGATTTGTCTGACGATTGCCGTGTTTGGTACTGCTTTTGCCTTCTTTCTATCTATGAAGGCTGTGTCACTCGTTTCCCCGCTGGTTGTATCAGTGGTGAGTGCTAGCGAACCGCTCTCTTCAGCTTTATTAAGTGTTCTTTTTCTGGGATTGGTCATGGATGGTTTTTTGGCTTTAGCTATGGTGTTGATTATCGTTCCGATGATTTTCTTATCTGTTGAAGAAGCAAAACAAGCCAGGTAAAGATGATTATTTGATAGTTGAGGCTTCAAATTTGAAGCCTTTTTTGGTAGAATAGGTATCATTATAACGAACCAGGAGGCACCTATGACTGCTACAAAAATGAACGCTCAAGAAATTATCCAATTTATTGCCAATGCTGAAAAGAAAACCAGTGTCAAAGTAACTTTTGAGGGAGAACTTGCAACGGCTGTACCAAGCTCTGTTGTCAAACTAGGAAATGTTTTATTCGGAGACTGGAAGGATGTTGCTCCGCTTCTTGAAGGTTTAGTAGAAAATCAAGATTATGTTGTTGAGCAAGATGCTCGTAATTCTGCAGTTCCTTTGTTAGATAAACGTGCTATCAACGCTCGTATCGAGCCAGGTGCTATTATCCGTGACCAGGTGGAAATTGGTGACAATGCTGTTATCATGATGGGAGCTGTTATCAATATCGGTGCTGAAATCGGTGCTGGAACCATGATTGACATGGGTGCCATCCTTGGTGGCCGTGCCATCGTTGGAAAAAACAGCCACGTTGGTGCAGGTGCAGTTTTGGCGGGTGTGATTGAGCCAGCTAGTGCTGAACCAGTTCGTGTCGGAGACAATGTTCTTATCGGTGCCAATGCAGTGGTGATCGAAGGGGTGCAAATCGGTAGTGGTTCAGTTGTCGCTGCAGGAGCTATCGTTACCCAAGATGTTCCAGAAAACGTTGTTGTAGCAGGTGTTCCGGCTCGTATCATCAAAGAAATTGATGCCCAAACCCAACAAAAAACAGCGCTAGAGGATGCGCTTCGTACCTTGTAATTGTAAAAGTAAAAAAGAGGCGGAACCCTTTTTCCAGCCTCTTTCTGCTATATCGGAGGACAGATAGATGTTAGATTTGATTCAGACTAGACGAGATTTACACCAGATTCCAGAGATTGGCTTGGAAGAGTTCAAGACTCAGGCTTATTTGCTGGATGTGATTGAGAAATTGACTACGGGCAAGGATTTTGTTCAGATTCGTACTTGGCGGACAGGGATTTTGGTCTACCTGCAGGGAAGTCAGCCGGAACGAACCATTGGTTGGCGAACAGACATTGATGGCCTGCCTATCGTCGAACAAACAGGTCTACCTTTTGCTTCTCGGCACCAAGGTCGCATGCATGCCTGTGGCCATGATTTTCATATGACCATTGCCTTGGGCTGTCTCGAACGCGCCCTTGAGGAGCAACCCAAGAATAATTTGCTCTTCCTATTTCAGCCTGCTGAAGAAAATGAGGCTGGTGGGATGCTCATGTATGAGGATGGTGCTTTTGGGGACTGGCTGCCAGACCAATTTTATGGCCTCCATGTACGTCCGGATCTGAAGGTTGGACAGATCGCGACCAATACCCATACGCTCTTTGCAGGGACCTGTGAGGTGAAGATTCGTTTCAAAGGAAAAGGGGGACACGCAGCTTTTCCGCATGAAACCAATGATGCCTTGGTGGCTGCTAGTTACTTTGTAACCCAAGTACAGTCAGTTGTCAGCCGCAATGTCAATCCCATCGAGGGAGCAGTGGTGACCTTTGGTCTTTTCCAAGCTGGAACAACCAACAATGTCATTACAGACACAGCCTTTTTACACGGAACCATTCGCGCCTTGACTCAGGAAATGAGCCTCTTGGTACAAAAAAGAGTCAAGACAGTCGCAGAAGGGGTTGCGGCAGCCTTTGATATGGAAGTCGAAGTAGAACTCAAGCAAGGAGGCTACCTACCTGTTGAGAACAATCCAGCCTTGGCGCGTGAACTGATGGACTTTTTTGAAGAGAAAGACGGAGTCGAGTTGATTGATATCGAGCCTGCTATGACTGGTGAGGACTTTGGCTATCTCCTTTCGAAGGTAGACGGCGTTATGTTCTGGCTAGGTATCGACAGTCCCTACGCCCTTCATCACCCTCAGATGAGTCCTAAGGAAGAAGCCTTAGCCATTGGGGTAGATGCGGTCTCTAGTTTCTTGAAAAAGAAGGCAGCAGAGTAGAGGAATTGTCTATGAAAGCAGAACTACGCAAGCAAGTCTTGCAAGAAATGAAGACTCTATCTCAGGAACAAAAACAGGCTATGGATCGAGCTTTAACTGAGCGATTTTTAAAGCATCCCTTTTACCAAGAAGCCAAGACCATCGCAACCTATCTCTCCTTCCCTCATGAATTTCAAACGCAGGAACTGATCGAGCAGGCGCTGAAGGACGGCAAGAAGGTCCTGATACCCAAAACCTATCCCAAGGGGCGCATGGACTTTGTGGTCTATAATCCGCAGCAGTTGGTAAAAACTTCCTTTGGTTTACTGGAACCGAAAGGAGACTTGGAAGTTGTGGATCCGTCTCAGATTGATTTGATTCATGTTCCGGGCTTGGCTTTTACAACAGAGGGCTATCGGATCGGATATGGTGGAGGATACTACGACCGCTATCTAGAACATTTTGCTGGGCATACCATGAGTACAATCTATCCTTGTCAAGTTCAGGAGTTTAACTCGGAAAACCATGATATTCCCGTCCAGGAGGTGCTAATAGATGAAGGAAATCTTTGATAAACGTTATCCTGTGACTAGTTTCTTCCTCCTAGTGACTGGCTTTGTATTTCTACTGATGCTGATTACTACGGGTATCAACTTTGATCAGGCCAAAACTCTGTTTCAGTTTGGAGCCATGTATGGACCGATCATTCGCCTGTTCCCAGAGCAGATCTGGCGCCTTTTTTCAGCTATATTTGTGCATATAGGTTGGGAACATTTCATTGTCAATATGATTTCGCTCTACTTTCTTGGACGACAGGTGGAGGAGATTTTCGGCTCCAAGCAGTTCTTTTTTCTCTATCTCTTATCAGGAATGATGGGCAATCTCTTTGTTTTTGCTTTCACACCGAAAGTCCTAGCAGCAGGGGCCTCCACTTCTCTCTATGGGTTATTTGCTGCGATTATCGTTTTGCGCTACGCAACTCGCAACCCCTATATCCAGCAGTTGGGGCAATCCTACCTGACGCTTTTTGTGATAAATATCATTGGAAGTGTTCTGATTCCAGGAATCAGCCTAGCGGGGCATATTGGTGGTGCAATAGGCGGTGCCTTTCTAGCAGTCATTTTTCCAGTCAAATGGGATAGAAAGATGTATAGTACCAGCCAGCGAATTGGAGCAGCCCTACTTTTTATTGCACTAGCCGTTTTCCTTTTCTATAAGGGAATGAGCTATGTGTAGGGGGATAGTTAAAAAGCTACTCAAAGAATGAGTAGCTTTTTGTGTATTGATTATATCCTAGCCTATCGTCAAAACTACCACAACAGAATCAATCGTGATATAATAATTTAAATAATATGATAAAATGAGGAGTTAATTATGATGCTACAATTATTAGACGGAGTGACAGTTAATGACTCTATTGATTACAAAATAATTGAGATACGATATCTATCGGATGAGTTGAAAGAAAAAATAAAAAATGAATTAATAGTAATTTGTCACGGAGAATATGCTTTAAGTTCGGCGTCCGTGTATCATACTTTCGAGCGGACAATTGCTGAGCTAGTAAATTATAGACTTTCTAATGAACAAGATAAAAGAGTTGGTGCTATAGGAGAACTAATCTTAAATGTGATAATAAGAGCTTTGGGAAATTTTGAAGTTATTTCTCCTTTCTTTAATCTCGAAGAGCGAAATGTGAAGAAGGGCTTTGATATTATTGCTGTTGATTCAAACAATGACATTTGGATAATAGAGTCTAAGGCTGGGGAACTAGGAACAATGCTTGATGCTAATTCAAAAGTTTCAGAAAGAATAAACATGGCAAACAGGGATTTAGTTGGTAGACTTAATAGAGACAATGCACAGCTATGGTTAAATGCCATAAACTCCGTTCGGTCAAGTGTTGACTATACTGATGAGAAGAAAACAGTTATAAATATTCTTGAAACTTTGGGTAACACGAACGTCAGTAATGATAAAAACGTTCTATTAGGAGGGATTGTTTTCTGTGGGTTTAATACGACAATAGAACTTCGAAGAATTAAGTCTATTTATCAGAGAATAAATACTCAAAGTAGATTCTCTAAATTGCAGATCATTGCAATCCAGAAAGAAACTTTCCAAGCAGTCGTTGACTTTTTAAACACTTTACATACATAAGGAGACTCTTATGAAAATACTCACATTGAAAAGATTATATAATACAGAATTTAAATCCCTATATTGGAAGTTTGTATCTAAACCTAAGAGTATGAGTTCTAAGGAGCTTGAAGTGCTACTATCATTGGGGGCATATTTCGTATGCTTAGAAGACGAATCTATACAAAAATTAGGATATAGAATCTTTCTTTTGTACAGTAAAAATACAGGAGATTATAAACCATTATATGAACTGAGCTTAAACAAGGGATTTATTCCAATTGCTCAGTTTATTGATGATAATTTAAAATATGGTGAGAGGTTTGGAAATCTTCAGACTGTAATGAATGAGGCTACTAACAAAGATTTTAGACAGGGGAGTCAATATAAAACGATAGGTCAAACTCTTCTGTATAACAATGTAATTGCAACAGAAAACAAATCCTATATCGTTGTTGCTCCTACTTCGTACGGGAAAACGGAACTAATCTTATCATTTTTAGATACTAATCTGGATAAGAATGTTTGCGTAATAACTCCAACTAAATCGCTACTTGCTCAAACTAAAAAACGTATTCTTAACCATATTGGAAACCAAAAAATAATCACCCGGCCAGAAATGTATTCTGAAGATAGTGAAAGAATTATAGCTGTCTTAACTCAAGAGAGGTTACTGAGGTTATTGCAAGAAAATCCTGAACTCAGCTTTGATATTTTGATAGTCGACGAAGCTCATAATTTGCTTGATAGATTTTCTAAAGATAATAATCGTAGCGTGTTACTCACTTCTGTTATAGTAATATGTTATAGACGGAACGAAAATCTCTCTTGTAGGTATCTGACTCCTTTCTTACAATCAAAGGAAAGTATTGTATTAAAGCATGTCTCAGAATCGCTAGAATGGTTTACAGTTTCAGAGTTTATGAAGTCTGAAGTATTTTATTTTCATGATATAATCAAAGGTACTAAGGAAATGCTAGACCAATATTCTGGCGCTAAACAAAAGCTCATTTCCTTAGGGAGTTTAGATGCTTATTCAGACGCAGGAATTGTAATTTTTCATGCAGATAGAAAGAATATAATATATATAAATAGTCCTAAAAAAATTGAGCAATTTGCTAAAGAGTTAGCAAATTTATTAGAAGTTACATCGTCAGAACGAATCAAAAAGGCGGTGTTAGATTTAAGAAATTTCATACATGAGGATTATAGCCTAGCATCTTCATTAGAGCGAGGTGTAATATACCATCATGGATCCGTGCCAGAATCTGTTAGATACTATATAGAAACATTATACTCAGAGTATTCTGAATTAAAAATGCTAATTGCTAACTCAACGCTACTTGAAGGTGTTAATATCCCTGCAACAAAGATGTTTATCTTAGATCCTAATAGAGGTAGTAGTTACTTGTCTTCCTCAGATTTCAAGAACTTAATTGGTAGAATTTGTCGTTTTGGAGAGATTTTCAATCCTAATGATGGTAGCTTGGAGTATTTGCTCCCAGAGATACATATTATTAAAGGTAAATATTGTCGAAAAGATTTTAATGCATTAAATTTTTTTAAAAATAAAAATGTTTTTGCAGGTGATCAAGATAAAATCAAAGACGAAGTCTCAAATCCGTTATTAGAAAACCATAAACAACTCGATTCTGATATCGTAAATCAAGCAGAAATAATGCTAGACAACTTTTCTGATGATGATATTGTTGTTAACAAAAAAATAAGAACACCTAAAACGCTGGTAGGTAAGCTTTGCTTTCAAAATAATGTGAGAATCTTTAACGTTTTTGACGTAGAAGAGATTATTGATGGAAAATTAAGGGAGTTAGAAGAGGCTCAAACTCTAGAAAACACCTTTAATATGATGAACTTTCTATTCTTTTCTCATATTGATGAGGAAGAAGGATCCTATAATAACCTGAAACGTTTACGAGAAATAGCTGCTCAGAATTTTTATATGATGCTGATAAATTGGAGAATGCAAGGAATGACGACAAAAAATATGATAACTCAAATCGTTGGTTATTGGAATACATTGACAGGCTATGAAGCTGAGTATGTATATGTTGGAAAGTGGGGAGATACAACACGTGGTCCTAACAGTCATAGAGAATATTGGACTAATATTTCAAATAAGACCCAATCTGAAAAAATAAATTTGGCAATTGTTAGACTCAAGGAGGAGTATGATTTTATTGATAACGAAATAATAAAATATATTGAAATACTTAATACGCTTGGGTTGATAGATAACGAATTATATCTAAAAATAAAATACGGAACTAGCAATAATGAGAAAATTGCACTATTGAATTGCGGAATTAGCAATACTCTATCTAATATCTTATTTGAAAAATATAAGAACCTATACAATATAGATGCTTCGAGTAATGTAGTAACGTTTGATAAGTCTTTAATTAATATCATGCGAGAAAATGACGAAAATGGTATTTTAATTTCAGAAATTTTGCTAAACTCGCCTACAGAATAAAATATATGACTATAGCCTCATACGAAAAAAGGTAGCTTTAATTAGCTACCTTTTGACATCTTTAAGAGATTTGTTTTTCTTCTATTTCCCCTCAGCTAACTCTTTCCCAAGTTGGATGAGGTAGTCTTTCAAGTCGTCTTTGACTTGTGGGTGTTTGAGAGCGTAGTCGATGGAGGTTTTCATAAAGCCAAACTTGTCCCCGACATCGTAACGAGCCCCTTTGAACTCACGAGCAAATACACGTTGTGTTTTATTGAGAGTATCGATTGCATCTGTCAGCTGAATTTCATTTCCTGCACCTGGAGCTTGATTTTCGAGGATTTGGAAAATTTCAGGAGTGAGGAGGTAGCGTCCAATAATAGCAAGGTCGCTAGGAGCATCCTCTGGAGCAGGTTTTTCAACGAAGGTTTCAACGCTGTAAAGGCCGTCTTTTCCTTCGCCTTGCGGAGCAATAACCCCATAGGCAGATACTTCGTCGTGAGGGACAGGCATAACAGCGATAGTGGACGCGTGGGTACGTTCGTAGTCATCCATGAGTTGTTTGGTGAGCGGAACAGCCTTTTCGTCCGTGATATCCATCAAGTCATCACCAAGCATAACGACAAAAGGTTCATTTCCAACGAAAGCTTTGGCTTGCAAGACAGCATCTCCGAGACCACGTGGATGCGTTTGGCGGATAAAATGCAGGCGCATGCCGGTTGTCTCATCAACCAGCTTCAAAAGATCTGTTTTCCCTTTTTCTTTAAGGTTATATTCCAATTCAAAGTTTGAATCAAAATGGTCCTCGATAGAACGTTTTGACTTACCCGTAACAACCAAGATGTCTTCGATTCCAGACTTGAGGGCTTCTTCAACGATAAACTGGATAGTTGGCTTGTCTACGATTGGCAACATTTCCTTGGCCAAGGCCTTAGTTGCTGGGAGGAAACGAGTTCCCAATCCAGCGGCAGGGATGACTGCTTTTCTGACTTTTTGTTTCATGATGTTCCTTTCTATAAGGGTCTACGACCATTCGTTTTCTGCTTTAAATTCATTGCTCATGATGTCAGTGATTGCTTCTTTGATATTGACACCTTCGTAGATAACTCGGTAAATAGCCTGTGTGATTGGCATGTAGACATCCAATTCCTGAGCCAGCTCGTAAGCTGCTCGAGTTGTTGAGATGCCTTCGATGACCATACCCATGTTTGCTTCGATGTCTGCGAGGGATTCTCCACGACCGAGAGCATCACCGGCCCTCCAGTTACGAGAGTGGACAGATGTCCCCGTTACAATCAAATCTCCAACTCCAGAAAGACCGCTATAAGTCAGAGGATTGGCCCCAAGAGCGACTCCTAGACGGGTGATTTCTGCCAAGCCACGGGCAATGATAGCTGCCTTGGCATTGTCGCCAAACCCTAGACCATGTAATGCCCCAGCGCCAACTGCGATGATGTTTTTGAGAGCACCAGCGGTTTCAACTCCGATAACATCCGTATTAGTATAGAGACGGAAGTAGTGATTGCTAAAGAGATTTTGGACGTACTGGGCCGTTTCAAGGTCTTTAGAGGCTGCAGTGATCAAGGTAATATCCCGCACAATCGTTTCCTCAGCGTGGCTAGGTCCTGAAACAACGACGACTTCACTACGAAGGTCAGCTGGAATTTCCTCTTCAAGAATAGTCGATAGGCGTTTGTGGCTATCTGGTTCCAATCCTTTGGAGGCATGCATGATGACAACATTGTGATCGAGCACCTTTGCTACTTGTTGGGCAACCAGTCTCGTTACTTTTGTTGGGACTACAAATAAAACAGCATCCACATCCTTTAGTGTTTCTTCTAAATCATGATAGGCTTTGATTTTTTCGTCGAATAGGATATCTTTGAAATAGCGTTTGTTTGTATGTTGGTTATTGATTTCATCAATTTGGTCAGAAATATTTCCCCAAATTCGAACCTCGTGTCCATTGTCGTTTAGGACCTGCGAAAGGGCAGTTCCCCAAGAACCAGGACCCAAGACAGCGATGGTTTGTTTCTTCATCTTTTCCTCCTTGTAAGAGTTCTTCCTTCCATTTTACCATAAAAAGCCTTTTCATGCATCACCTGTAGATGAAAGCGTACTAATTTATAATAAGGAGACTTCTTTGACAAGATGCCTCTTTTTTGCTAGAATAGCATCAATATGAACGAATGAGAAGGAGCTGACGCAGGATGTCGCTCCCTTTATCTATTTTATTAGGAGGAAATATGCTGATTAAAAAAATAAAAACCTATAAATGGCAGGCCTTGGCATCCTTAATGATGACAGGCTTGATGGTTGCGAGTTCGCTCTTGCAACCGCGCTATTTGCAAGAGGTGTTAGAGGCTTTGTTGGCCGGACAAAATGAGGCTATTTATAGTATTGGCACTTGGCTGATAGGAGTAGCCCTAGTCGGTCTGGTTGCAGGTGGGGTCAATGTAACGCTTGCAGCCTATATTGCTCAAGGAGTGTCTTCGGACCTTCGGGAAGACGCTTTTCGCAAGATCCAGACTTTTTCTTATGCCAATATCGAGCAGTTTAATGCCGGCAACCTTGTCGTCCGTATGACCAATGATATCAACCAAATTCAGAACGTGGTGATGATGGCTTTTCAAATTCTTTTCCGTCTCCCTCTTCTCTTTATCGGTTCCTTTATCTTGGCGGTTCACACTCTTCCATCACTTTGGTGGGTGATTGTCCTCATGGTGCTCTTGATCTTTGCACTAACAGCCATCATGATGGGAATGATGGGACCACGATTTGCTAAGTTTCAAACCCTTCTTGAACGGATCAATGCTATCGCTAAGGAAAATCTACGTGGTGTGCGCGTGGTTAAATCCTTTGTGCAGGAAAAAGCACAATTTGACAAATTTACCGAAGTCTCAGATGAACTTCTCGGCCAAAATCTTTATATCGGTTATGCCTTCTCAGTTATAGAACCTGTTATGATGCTAGTCGGCTATGGGGCAGTCTTCCTCTCTATCTGGTTGGTGGCAGGCATGGCTCAGTCAGATCCGTCTGTAGTGGGCTCGATTGCTTCCTTTATCAACTATCTCAGCCAGATTATCTTTACCATCATCATGGTTGGATTTTTAGGAAATTCTGTCAGTCGTGCCATGATTTCCTTGCGTCGTATCCGCGAAATTCTAGATACCGAGCCAGCGATGACATTTAAAGATCTCCCAGACGAAGAGTTAGAAGGAAGTCTCTCTTTTGAAAATGTGACCTTTACCTATCCCAATGACGATGAGCCTATGCTGAAGAATGTGACCTTTGAAATTGCGCCTGGTCAGATGGTCGGTGTGGTTGGGGCGACTGGAGCAGGGAAATCCACCCTAGCTCAGTTAATTCCACGGCTTTTTGATCCACAAGAGGGATCTATCAAGATTGGTGGCAAGGATATTCGAGACGTCAGCGAGGGAACCTTACGTAAAACAGTTTCCATCGTCTTGCAACGTGCTATTCTCTTTAGTGGGACCATTGCAGATAATCTTCGTCAAGGAAAAGGCAATGCCAGCGTGTCAGAAATGGAACGTGCAGCACGGATTGCCCAAGCCAGCGAATTTATCGGACGCATGGAAAACAAATTTGAGAGTCAGGTCGAAGAACGAGGCACCAATTTTTCTGGTGGACAAAAACAACGGATGTCCATTGCCCGTGGGATTGTCAGCAATCCCCGTATCCTGATTTTTGATGATTCGACTTCGGCTTTGGATGCTAAGTCAGAGAGACTCGTGCAGGAAGCTTTGAACAAAGATCTGAAAGGGACAACAACCATTATCATCGCTCAAAAGATCAGTTCAGTCGTCCATGCGGACAAGATTTTGGTCTTGGATCAAGGGCGCTTGATTGGAGAAGGACGGCATGCAGATTTGGTAGCTAACAACGCCATCTACCGCGAAATCTACGAAACACAAAAGGGAAAGGAGGAATAAAATGAAAACCGTTCGATTTTTCTGGAATTATTTTAAAGTTTACAAGTTCTCCTTTGTCATTGTGATTCTGATGGTTGCGGTTGCGACGATTGCCCAAGCCCTCTTTCCAGTTTTTTCAGGTCAAGCAGTCACAGAGCTAGCTAACCTAGTTCTAGCTTATCAAAATGGGACTTCCGAACTAGCCTGGCAGAGTTTGTCAGCTCTGATGCTGAATCTAGCTCTGGTTGTCCTCGCCTTAGTGGTATCTAGTTTGATTTACATGACCTTGATGACCCGTGTGATTGCTGAGTCAACAAATGAGATGCGTAAGGGCCTCTTTGGCAAACTTTCTCGTTTAACGGTTTCTTTCTTTGACCGCCATCAGGATGGCGATATCCTCTCTCGCTTTACGAGTGACTTGGACAACATCCTTCAAGCCTTCAATGAAAGCCTAGTTCAGGTCATGAGCAATATTGCTCTTTACATCGGTTTGATCTTTGTCATGTTTTCAAGAAATGTGACACTAGCCCTGATAACAGTAGCTAGCACCCCAGTAGCCTTTCTCATGTTGGTCTTCATCGTGAAAATGGCCCGCAAGTACACCAATCTCCAGCAAAAAGAGGTTGGGAAACTCAATGCCTACATGGACGAGAGTATTTCTGGACAGAAAGCTGTTATCGTACAAGGAATTCAAGATGACATCGTAGCAGGCTTTGTGGAGCAAAATGAGCGCGTGCGCAAGGCAACCTTTAAAGGGAGAATGTTCTCAGGCATCCTGTTTCCTGTTATGAATGGGATGAGCTTGGTCAATACGGCCATCGTTATTTTTGCAGGTTCTGCGGTCCTGCTGAACGATCCAAGTATCGAAACAACGACAGCCCTAGGTTTGATCGTCATGTTTACCCAATTTTCTCAGCAGTACTACCAGCCAATTATCCAGGTGGCTGCGAGTTGGGGGAGCCTCCAGTTGGCCTTTACTGGAGCGGATCGTATCCAAGAAATGTTCGATGCAGAAGAAGAGATTCGTCCGCAAAATGCGCCTGCCTTTACGGAATTGCGAGAAGGTGTTGAAATCAGTCATATTGATTTCTCTTATGTGCCAGACAAGCCGATTTTAAAAGATGTTAGCATTTCAGCTCCTAAGGGGCAGATGATAGCAGTTGTCGGTCCGACTGGTTCAGGGAAAACGACCATCATGAACCTTATCAATCGCTTCTACGATGTGGATGCAGGTAGCATTTCTTTTGATGGCAAAGACATCCGTGACTACGACTTGGACAGTCTGCGGAGCAAGGTCGGGATTGTCTTGCAGGATTCGGTCTTGTTTAGTGGAACGATTCGGGACAATATCCGCTTTGGTGTGCCAGATGCCAGTCAGGAAATGGTCGAAGCAGCTGCCAAGGCAACTCATATTCATGACTATATCGAAAGCTTGCCTGATAAGTATGATACCCTTATTGATGATGAGCAAAATATCTTCTCGACTGGGCAGAAACAATTGATTTCCATCGCTCGGACCTTGATGACAGATCCTCAAGTCCTAATCCTAGATGAAGCGACTTCCAATGTCGATACCGTAACAGAAAGCAAGATTCAACATGCTATGGAGGCAGTAGTAGCAGGTCGAACCAGTTTTGTCATTGCCCATCGTCTCAAGACCATCCTCAATGCCGATCAGATTATTGTCCTCAAAGATGGAGAAGTCATTGAACGTGGGAATCATCACGAGTTGCTCAAGCTCGGCGGTTTCTACTCAGAACTCTATCACAATCAATTTGTATTTGAATAAGAAAAAAGTTGTCCTCTTGGGCAGCTTTTTCTTATCCATAAAAAATACTTATCACGGTCTTTAAAAAAACATATTAGACAGGAAAGGGTTGGAGTGATAAGATAAGACTGTCGCAAGAAAATCGAAAGGAGACACATCATGGCTAGAACGGTTGTAGGAGTTGCTGCAAATCTATGTCCTATAGATGCAGAAGGGAAAAATATCCACTCATCTGTATCCTGTAAATTTGCAGAGAGCATTCGTCAAGTCGGTGGTCTCCCTTTAGTGATTCCTGTAGGAGATGAGTCCATTGTGCGCGATTATGTAGAAATGATTGATAAACTCATCTTGACAGGTGGGCAAAATGTCCATCCTCAGTTTTATGGAGAGAAAAAAACCATTGAGAGCGATGATTACAACCTTGTACGCGATGAGTTTGAACTAGCTCTCTTGAAAGAAGCGCTCCATCAGAATAAACCAATTATGGCAATCTGTCGCGGGGTTCAGCTGGTCAATGTTGCTTTTGGCGGCACTCTTCACCAAGAAATTGAAGGTCACTGGCAAGGTTTGCCTTTTGGAACATCTCATTCTATTGAGACGGTAGAAGGGAGTGTGGTGGCTAAGTTGTTTGGAAGAGAAAGTCAGGTCAACTCAGTCCATCATCAAAGTATCAAAGATCTGGCACCTAATTTCCGTGTAACTGCTATTGATCCAAGAGACCAGACCATCGAAGCGATTGAGTCTGTCGACGAGCATCGCATTATCGGTTTACAGTGGCACCCAGAGTTTCTGGTTAATGAAGAAGACGGCAATTTAGAACTATTTGAGTATTTATTAAATGAATTGTAACGGTTAGAATCTCTAGCCGTTTTTATTCGTCCGTTCAGATTTTTTATATTTTAGCAAATTTACGCAAACGTTTGAATTCTGATAAAAATTGGGCAAATTCAATAAAAAAACTTGAAAAAATCGAAGGTAAGCGTTATGATAGAAAAGAAGAAATTTTGGAGGATTATCATGTCACATATTAAATTTGATTATTCAAAAGTTTTAGACAAATTTGTAGCTCCACATGAAGTGGAATACATGCAAGCACAAGTAACAGCTGCAGACGAATTGATCCGTAAAGGAACTGGTGCTGGTAGTGACTTTTTGGGTTGGTTGGACCTTCCTGAAAACTACGACCGCGAAGAATTCGACCGCATCTTGAAAGCTGCTGAGCAAATCAAGTCAGATAGCGATGTCTTGGTTGTAATCGGTATCGGTGGATCTTACCTTGGTGCCAAAGCAGCCATTGACTTCTTGAACCACCACTTTGCTAACTTGCAAACAAAAGAAGAACGCAAAGCTCCGCAAATCCTTTACGCTGGAAACTCAATCTCATCTACTTACCTTGCTGACTTGGTAGAGTACGTAGCTGACAAAGACTTCTCAGTAAACGTGATTTCTAAATCAGGTACAACAACAGAACCAGCGATTGCTTTCCGTGTCTTCAAAGAACTCTTGGTTAAGAAATACGGACAAGAAGAAGCTAACAAACGTATCTATGCAACAACTGACCGCCAAAAAGGTGCTGTTAAGGTTGAAGCAGATGCCAACGGTTGGGAAACATTTGTGGTTCCAGATGACATCGGTGGACGTTTCTCAGTATTGACAGCAGTTGGTTTGCTTCCAATCGCAGCATCAGGTGCAGACATCAAAGCCCTTATGGAAGGTGCGAATGCAGCTCGTAAAGACTACACTTCAGACAAGATTGCTGAAAATGAAGCTTACCAATACGCAGCAGTTCGTAACATCCTTTACCGCAAAGGCTATGCTACTGAAATCTTGGTAAACTACGAACCATCACTTCAATACTTCTCAGAATGGTGGAAACAATTGGCTGGTGAGTCAGAAGGGAAAGACCAAAAAGGGATCTACCCAACTTCAGCAAACTTCTCAACTGACTTGCACTCATTGGGTCAATTTATCCAAGAAGGAACCCGCATCATGTTTGAAACAGTTGTCCGTGTTGACAAACCACGTAAGAACGTGATCATTCCTACTTTGGAAGAAGACCTTGACGGACTTGGTTACCTTCAAGGGAAAGACGTTGACTTTGTAAACAAAAAAGCGACTGACGGTGTTCTTCTTGCCCACACAGACGGTGATGTACCAAACATGTACGTAACTCTTCCTGAGCAAGATGCCTTCACTCTTGGTTACACTATCTACTTCTTCGAATTGGCAATTGCCCTTTCAGGTTACTTGAATGCCATCAACCCATTTGACCAACCAGGTGTTGAAGCCTACAAACGTAACATGTTTGCCCTTCTTGGAAAACCAGGATTTGAAAAATTGAGCAAAGAGCTTAACGCACGTCTATAATAGAAGAAAAGAGTGGCTTGCCCACTCTTTTACTCTCTTTATTCGTAGACATTGGACTCAGGCGAGACTTGTGATATAATATAGAAAGCAAAAAGGCAGACGCCTAGAGACTTTATAGGAGAAACTATGTCAAAAGATATCCGCGTACGCTACGCACCAAGTCCAACAGGACTACTACACATCGGAAATGCCCGTACAGCATTGTTTAACTACCTTTACGCACGCCATCATGGTGGAACTTTTATCATTCGTATCGAAGATACTGACCGTAAACGTCACGTTGAGGACGGGGAACGCTCACAGCTTGAAAATCTTCGCTGGTTGGGTATGGATTGGGATGAAAGCCCAGAAACTCATGAAAATTATCGCCAATCAGAGCGTTTGGAACTCTATCAAAAATACATCGACCAATTGCTAGCCGAAGGAAAAGCCTACAAATCTTACGTTACAGAAGAAGAGTTGGCAGCTGAGCGCGAACGCCAAGAAGCAGCTGGCGAAACACCACGTTACATCAATGAATATCTTGGCATGAGCGAAGAAGAAAAAGCAGCTTACATCGCAGAACGTGAAGCAGCTGGTATCATCCCAACTGTTCGTTTGGCTGTCAATGAGTCTGGTATCTACAAATGGCATGATATGGTCAAAGGTGATATCGAGTTTGAAGGTGGCAACATCGGTGGCGACTGGGTTATCCAAAAGAAAGATGGTTACCCAACTTACAACTTTGCCGTTGTCATCGATGACCACGACATGCAGATTTCCCATGTTATCCGTGGTGATGACCACATTGCCAACACACCAAAACAGCTCATGGTTTATGAGGCTCTTGGTTGGGATGCACCTGAGTTTGGTCACATGACTTTGATTATCAACTCTGAAACGGGTAAAAAATTGTCTAAACGTGACACCAATACCCTTCAATTTATTGAAGACTACCGTAAGAAAGGCTATCTTCCAGAAGCAGTCTTTAACTTTATCGCCCTTCTTGGTTGGAATCCAGGTGGCGAAGATGAAATTTTCTCTCGTGAGGAATTGATTAAACTCTTTGATGAAAATCGTCTCAGCAAGTCACCAGCTGCCTTTGATCAGAAGAAACTAGACTGGATGAGCAACGACTACATCAAGAGAGCTGATCTTGCGACAATCTTTGAAATGGCTAAACCATACTTAGAAGAAGCAGGGCGTTTGACTGACAAGTCTGAAAAAATGGTAGAACTCTACAAACCACAAATGAAGTCAGTAGATGAAATCGTTCCATTGACAGATCTTTTCTTCTCAGATTTCCCAGAGCTGACAGACGCTGAGCGCGAGGTCATGGCAGGAGAAACCGTTCCAGTTGTTCTGGAAGCCTTCAAAGCGAAACTAGAAGCAATGACCGATGAGGAATTTGTGACAGAAAACATCTTCCCACAAATCAAAGCAGTTCAAAAAGAAACAGGTATCAAAGGGAAAAACCTCTTCATGCCGATTCGTATCGCTGTTTCAGGTGAAATGCATGGACCAGAACTTCCAGATACGATTTACCTATTAGGTCGTGAGAAATCTATCCAGCATATCGATAATATGCTCAAAGAGATTTCTAAATAAAAGGACTTCCGATGGATACATGGGAAAAGATGTATAAAGAAGCACGAACCTTATTCAATCCCCATGAAGTTTCTGACTTTGTTTATGCTAACCATGTTGTTGCTGCGGTAGAAGCAGAAGATGGTCAGATCTTCACAGGATTTTGTATGGAGGGCACTTGTGGCGTTTTTCATCTCTGTGCAGAACGAGCAGCTCTCTTCAATATGTATCAATTTTCAGGACAAACTAAAGTTAAGAAAATCCTCGCCTTTCGAGACAAACCTCCCTACGGCGAAGGATCAGGTATGCCCTGTGGCGCTTGCAGAGAATTTCTCTTAGAATTGAATGCTGAGAATAAAGAAGCAGAGTTCATGATGAACTACGAAACAAGAAAAACAATCAAAGTTGCCGAATTGATCCCTTACTGGTGGGGAGAGGAACGCGCGACTAATTGGCAAGATAAATAGAGGGAGTCAGTTTAACTGGCTCTTTCCCTAATCTTTTCAGAATTTCGATAAAGAGGAAAAAAGTCCTTGACAAAGGCGGAAAAGTAGGTATAATAGAAAGAGTTGAAAAGC
>NZ_KV808765.1:63131-63610 GCF_001812375.1 Streptococcus sp. HMSC077F03 | reverse complement strand
ACTTGATTGACACCAGCTGTGAATGGACCTGGGAAATTGGCTTTGTCAAGGTAGCTAGCCGGAACATCTACTGTGTCTTTGGTATTGTCAGCCACACCTTTTTGCACTTCAGCTGGAGTGGTTAAGCCATTCAAATTAACAGTCAAATCTTTAGTCGCTACGAGGTTAGTTAAGTCAGGCTTGCCATCTTTCGCACCGTACACCTTGATAGTAGCTTTATAGCTTTGTGTACCATTTTGTTTCAAAAGGTCAAGCAGCTCTTTGTCAGATTTTCCTTGGGTGCCGGCCAAGTCTACTTCGTAGAAGTAAAGGCCTTTGCCCAATTTCTCTACTGGTGGGAGAGCGGGATTTTTAGCTGTTCCGTTGTCTGACCATGGAGCCTTATCAGATGCTTTCAAGATCAGGCGAGTCAACATGCCATCACCAGCGAAGAATTCGTATGGAATAACTTGATTGACACCAGCTGTGAATGGACCTGG
>NZ_KV808765.1:0-63031 GCF_001812375.1 Streptococcus sp. HMSC077F03 | reverse complement strand
GCCACACCTTTTTGCACTTCAGCTGGAGTGGTCGCTGCTTGCGCTTCACTGGCTTCACGGTCTTGTCCAGAAACTGTAGACGCAGTACTTTCCGCAGGTTTAACTGCATCTTCTGTTTGTTTCTTAGAGTCAGGTTGTGCTTGCACTTCTTCTTTTGGCGCTACTGCCGGCTCTTTAGCAGTTGCGTCCGCTTTTTCTGAAGAGCTTGTCGTATCCACACTTGCTTTAGGTGTTGGAATAGACTGTTCTGAAGGAAGAGCTACATCGACTGCTTTTTTGAGAACCTCTGCTGGTAAGTCGCTCTTTTCACTCACCGAAGTAGCGTCTGGCACGAATTGGGCAGGGGTCGGATTGACGACATCAGCACGCGCAGAACTTGGTTGACCGACTAGGACAAAGAAGCCACTAGCCACAACAACTGAAGCAACACCGACACTGAGACGGCGAATTGACCAACGAGTATATCTCTGATTTGGATTGAATTTCATAGGATTCTCCTTAGAGTTTTCTTTTTTTGATGACTCTAGTATAATCTCCTAAAATTAAAAAGGATTAAGAAAAAGTTAAAATTTTTCTTAAATCCCTCTTATAAAATACTTATATTGACTCGTTAATTATTGGAAAGAGAGTACCCTTCCTCTCCTACTCACTCAGTTCAGCTAGGGTGTCCAAATGTTGGTTATTAATGACGGCCATGATATAGGCATCTGCCTGCAAGAGGTCATTGGGTCCGAATTGGACATCCAGAGGAGCATTTTCGTAGGAACGAAAGCCAAGTACGTTGAGGTTGTATCGCCCACGTAAATCTAGCTGACTAAGGCTTTTACCTACCCACGATTGGGGGATTTTCATCTCGACAATCGATACATTCTTGTCCAGCTGAAAGACATCTACGCTGTTATGAAAGAGGATGGTCTGTGCCAATGAGCGCCCCATTTCAAACTCTGGTGAGATGACTGCGTCTGCCCCAATTTTTTCTAGAACCTTTTTAGCTGTATGACTTTTGACCTTGGCAATGACGGTCGGCACTCCGAGACTCTTGCAGTGCATGACCGCGAGAACACTAGACTCCAGATTTTCACCCGTTGCGACAACTACGGTATCACAGGTGTCAATCCCCGCTGACAGAAGGAGTTCTTCATCCGTGATATCTCCAACTACCCCACGCGCCAGCACAGGTTCAAATTGATTAATGCGTTCCTCGTGGTCATCAATAGCAATGATATTCATGTCATGCTTGGCTAGGGCTGCCAAAACACTGCTCCCAAAAATTCCCAAACCTAAAATTCCAATTGTCCGATCTGACATCGTTCTTCCTTTCTTATCCGATAGTGATATCTGCTTTCATATAGTGAATCGTATCTTTCTTGTCTGGCTGGTATTCCGCTACACTGACCAGTAATGTCAAGGGACCAATACGGCCAATAAACATCAACAACATAACGATGCTGAGGGCTATCTTGCCTAGCTCTGGTGTTAAATTTGCCGTCACCCCAACTGTCGCAAGGGCTGAAATGGTCTCAAACATGAGGTAAATAAAACGCGGATTCCCCTCTGCTGTTATCCCTAGCAGGATCAAGCCCAGCAAGAAGGTCAGCAAGAAGATAATAAAGACACTGAAAGATTTTTGCACGGTTCGGGGTTCAATGGTCCTCCGAGCCACATTGGCATGAGGCAAGCCCAATAGTTCGCTACGAGCGAAGACCAACAAGACAAAGAAGGTCGTAATCTTGAGCCCCCCTGCTGTCCCCCCAGGTGCCCCTCCCAGAAACATCTGCAGGATATAGATGAACAAGGTCACCGGTCGAGCCTGGGTGTAGTCAATGGAAGCAAAACCTGCCGTTCTCATGCTGACGGTCTGGAAGAAACTAACCAGCAATTTCTCTGGAGCGCTGAGATTTCCAATCGTTCCAGGATTGTTCCACTCGATGAACAAAGTCGATACGGTTCCAAAGAGCAGAATTCCCGCCGTTAAAAAGAGAACCAACTTGGTATGGAAACGCAGGCGGCGTTTTTTCTTCTTCCCAAACTGGGTCGCTAGGTCAAACCAGACCATAAATCCTAGACCACCCGTGATAATCAAACCCGCAATCACTAGATTGATCAAGGGGTCCGTTTGAAAGGCTACCAAACTCGTACTTCCAAAATTATCAAATCCAGCATTACAGAAAGCTGAAACAGCCAAAAAGATAGAAGTTAACACCCCTCGTCCCCAGCCAAATTCAGGAATGAAGCGGAAACTCAGGAGAAAGGCACCGAGCCCTTCCACCAAAAAAGTCGTCAGAAAGATCGAGCGGATGAAGTCCTTTAGAGACTGGGTTTCTCCATAACTGAAACTTTCTTGAATAGTCTCACGGCCACGAAGACTGAGCTTTTGCTTGCCTTGGATATAAAAGATTCCGATAAAGGTCATGAGCCCCAAACCACCAATCTGGATCAAAAGCATACAGATCAACTGGCCCCAGATATTATAAGTCGAAGCCACTGGCAGAGTGAAAAGCCCTGTCACACAGACCATGGACACGGTCGTAAAGAGATGGTCAAAGTAGGTCGCTTGTGACGTTTCTGCTTGCACAAAGGGGAGACTTAAAAGGAGAGAACCCAAGAAGATTACTAGGGCAAAACTTAAAAAGATGCGACGGGCTGGCGACAAGCGTCCCAGTATCGTCTTGATTTTTTCCAAAAAAGATTTGAATAACATAACTACATTCTACCATAAAAACAGTCAGAACACTCACATGTGGTGCACAATGGCAAGACAGAGTTCGAGTGCCTTATCAAAAGCTTCAGAGCCCCAGTCACGACTGTTGTAGTTGTCCAGATCTGCCAAGGAATCTGCGGTAAAGAGTAATTCTCCCCAGACAACTCCACGTAGCTGAGCTACTGCCGCAAGAGCAGAGCACTCCATCTCCACAACAGCACAGCCTTCTTCCTTGCGATAGGCAACCTTTTCAGCCGTCTCTCGGTAAAAACCATCTGTCGTCCAGGTCATGACTTCCTCGTAAGGAATGCCTCTTTGTTCTAAGACTTGCTCAATGGCAGAGACAGCCTCAATCTGCATCTCCATATAACGAGAAGGCGCTACATAATGGTAACTGGTCCCCTCATCTCGCAAAGCACGAACAGGGACGAGAAAGGCATTCTCCTCTATATCGGCTAGGACGCCACAGGTTCCAGTGGAAATGATTTGCTCCACACCATAGCCAATCAACCAATCCATAAACTGGGCCGCTGGGGCAGAGCCTACGGGCGCCTGGGCCAGACAAATCTCCTCGCCCTTGTAGTTGAGGACATAGACTGGATAAGTCTTGGTGACCGAAACGAACTCACCAACACAATCCGCCCCTACTTCCTTAGCGTAGCGGTCAATCTCCTCCTCCAAAAATGCATAGATACACTTCTTTGGCAACTTTAAGTCTAACCCCTCATATGTTGGCATAAGAACCGCTTGGGGGTTATCATCAAACTCTAAAATGGGAATTGTATGCTTCTGAATCATAACCCACCTCCTCTAATTTTGTACTATTGTATCAAAAGCTGACGGAGTGTCAAGGAGTTGTCTTTAGCAAGCCAGAAAACTCCTCTTCCATACATTTAAGAAATCGTTGCACTGCTGGAGAGGTCGGTTTCTGTTTTGGCAAAGTGATTGAGGACTATCACCAAAATACCAAATCCAATAACAAAAAAGACATGAATCTGAAATAAGCAGAACATGTCTTTTTTAGCTTGTTTGAAAGTCAAGTAAATAAACCTTAGTTCTTCTAGAACTCCCTTATTTCCACAAACCACCTAAAATCTGTTTTTCTAATAAGTCTAAGTCTTCCTCTTTTATTTCTCCATTATCGCTAACGATATAAAGTTGAGCGAAGTAAGCCAACAATGGACCAACACAAATACGAACCATTTGAGGAATCGTTATCTCTGGATTTACACGTGGATCTGCTAGCAATTCCTTATGAAGCACTCGAAGTTTATCTTGAATAGCATTCCAGATAAAAATCTGTTCATTTTTTAGTTTCTTATTTGAAAAACTCTCCTGCAGAATGATTTTCATCAAAGCACGATTTTTTTTGAGATAGCTCATACGATCGTGGACGAGATAACGAACCCTCTCTTCTGTCGTTTCAAAAGCTAAGAGTTCCTCAAAAAAACTACCGAAAATGCTTGGGACTACAGGATGTAAAATAGCCGTCAGTAGATCATCCTTCGTCTTAAAATACTTAAACAAAGTTGCCTGGCTTAGTCCAGCACGCTCAGCTATGTGAAGAGTTGAGGTCCCATGGTAACTCCTAGTTGATATGAGATCCACTGCTGCCTGCATGATTTTTTTCTTTCCTTGAGGGTAATTCGCTTCTTCTAAGTAATCTTCAAACGATTCAA
Organism: Streptococcus sp. HMSC077F03; assembly: GCF_001812375.1. Lineage (GTDB taxonomy): Bacteria > Bacillota > Bacilli > Lactobacillales > Streptococcaceae > Streptococcus > Streptococcus oralis_S. The sequence continues at coordinate 58,651 of NZ_KV808765.1, read as the reverse complement.
AAACAGTCTTATCCATCTAATCTTCACACCTTTTTAGCATTATTTATGTTGATTTCTAAACTTTACGATAACGACGCAATCCAACAATATTGAGAATTGTTAAAATGATCAAGAAAATCATTAAAACACCAAGATTTGGCAAAATATCACCAAGATTGTGTCCGTAAAGAATAATCTGGCTTATTGCATCACCAGAATAGGTTAATGGCAAAAATTTCCCCACAGTTGGAGCCCATTCTCCCATGGATGACAATGGAATAATTCCTGAGAAAAAAAGTTGGGGCATAATCACGAGAGGAATAAATTGCATCATTTGGAATTCTGATTTTGCTAGAGTAGACAAGAGAATTCCAAAAGCTAGTGCTACAAGAGCCAGTACCACATTAACTATTATAACATTTAAAATACTTCCTACAACTTCTACATCTAGTAGCCAAATTGCTGCTAAGACGACAACTGCCGTTTGAAAAATCGCAATAATACCGTAAGACAACATATAGCCATAGACGATTTCAGATCGTTTCACTGGTGTTGCTAACAAACGTTCTAGTGTTCCACTGGTGCGCTCTTTCAAAAGCGCCATACCTGAAATCAAAAAGACAAAGAAGAAAACTACAAAACCTATCAAAACCGGAATCATACTGGTAAAGAAGCTTGTATTTTCATCTCCATACTGATAAGACTCCTTGATTTCTGGTGTTTTTGCGTCCAAGTCCAATTGTGGAAGAGCTTGTTTGACACGAGATAGTAACTGATCGGTGCCTTCACTAGCGATACTTGTTCGTAACACTTGTCGTATCATAGATGTCTTGGAGGCATCTGTATTTGCGTAGTCGACCTGATACTCACCGTCTTTATAAGAAATCACAGCATCGACTTTTTCATTTGCTAGCGCTTCTTTGGCCTGATCTAAGTCTTGATAAGTCTCGATGTCCACATGATCAAGCTCATCCATTTTCGTTACCAAACCAGTTGGTAGATCCTGTGTTGCTAACTTGACATTCACGGTTGTACTAGCTGAAAACATGAGGTTCATCAACCACATGATAAAAACAGGTGCTATAAACATCAGGGCTAGAGTTCGTTTGTCACGAAGTAATTCTTTGATGACCTTTTTTGCAATCGCTATTGTTCTCATTTTACTCACCTTCTGCTTTTAAAAATACTTCTTCAATACTTGAAACTTGATAACTTTCTTTTAAGTGTTGCGGTGTATCAAAAGCAATGATTTTTCCGCCTAATAATAAGCCGACCTTATCCGTCAACTCTGCTTCATCCATAACATGGGTAGTAACTAATATCCCAACCCCATTGTCTCTAAGCGCGAATAATTCTTTCCAGATTTTCTTTCGAAGAGAAGGGTCGATTCCAACTGTCGGTTCGTCCAAAATCAAGAGTTGAGGATTTCCTAAAAGCGCGATAGCCAGTGACAAACGCCGTTTCATTCCTCCAGAATAACCAGATACCGCCTTGTTTAAGTAGTCTGTCAGATCTACTACTTGAGCTATATAAGCAATTTCCGCCTTCAGGTCTTTTTTAGAAAGCCCCTTTAGCTGACCAAAAAATTCCAGATTTTCTTGGCCTGACAAGGACTCGTATAAAGCATCTGACTGGGCCATATAACCAATGTCTCCTAAAATATAGCGATTGGGCATAGTGTGATTTAACACTAAAGCTACGCCTCCATCAGCCTTTTCCATTCCTAACGTAGTCTTAATCATAGTTGATTTACCAGCACCAGACGGACCAATTAATCCTATAATTTCTCCTGGCTGCAATTCAAAGCTGACATGATTCAGAACTATTTGATGGTCAAAAGATTTTACTAAATCTTGTAAATGTAGTAATGTTTTCATTTACTTCCTCCTTGGTGAGTTAATACTCACTTTTTAAATCACCGAAGCTATTATAGTGAGTAATCACTCACTTGTCAAGAGAAAGGGTTAAATTCTTTAAAAAAATAAAACACCAGATTCGTATCTGATGTTTATAATGGATAGCTATTGCTTTTAGAGCTGTTTCTAAATCTCTTCACGATACTCCGAAATGGTCTTTCCTGTCCACTTTTTAAAGGCCTATTCTTCCTCTACTTCTCTCAGCCAATCCTACTACTGTCATCACAATAGCAACCTTGATAACCTTAGCTATGGAAATTCACTTTATCCGTTTTTATATGAAACAGACCAAGAAGTTCTCAACTCCGGATTGGTATTTATTCTAGAAAATCCTTCCTACATAAAACTCTCCCTTCTCTTTCGAGAAAGGAGATTCTTTTTTATCCTTGTCCGCCAGGGGCTGGACCGTCGCCTTGAGGGCCTCCATTTGGTCCACCGCCTCCAGGTATAGAATTGACGATTTCCGTTTGTTTTTCACCGTTGAGATAGATATCTCCACCTGTGTAGGTCGCTGTTCCATCAAAGTCAAAACCTGTTTGACCAGTCATTTTAATGGTCCCACCTGTGACCGTCACGTTCCCGTTTGAGTCGATTGGGTCTGTGTCTCCTTGGCCGACTTCTACTGTCAGGTTCCCACCGTTCATAGTGAATAAGATTTCACTCTGTGGGGCGTTTTTGTTGGCTGCATTAACCCCATCATCTGTCGAATAGATGCTAATATCCCCACCGTTGATAGTGATTGACTTGCCTTCAAGTCCTTCTGTCGAATTCTTGACGGTGTAGGTACCACTATCGATAACCAGATCTCCAGAAGCGTGGATGCCATCATCTCCTGCTGTGACGGTGATGTTGTTGTTGGATAGGTACATGGTTCCGACTGAAGTATCCTCGTCATTGTCCACCTTTACGCCATCTTCCTTGGCATCGATAGTCATGGTCGTACCAGTGATGTTGAGTTCATCATTGACATTAAAGGCATCGCCAACTGCTGTGATGTTATAGGTTCCACCCGTGATGTGGAGGGTGTCGTTGGCCTTGATACCATTGTTCTTCTTGCCATCTACATTGAGAGTTCCTTTCCCGTTGATGGTCAAATCCACCTTAGAAAAGAGAGCTGCGTCTGCTTTTTCGTCACTGTTAGAGCTTGAGTCAGAGAGACTGTTGGTGGTTCCCTCTGCTAGAGTCAAGTAGACATGACCAGCTGATGTCGCAGATATCGCTGCATTGGTATTGGTCATGGTCGCGCCTTTTAGGACTAGATGAACATCTGCAGACTTATCTGCCTCGATCTTGATCTGCACTCCGTCAGACTGACCTGAAATCACATAGGTCCCAGATTTTGTGATGGTCACTGTTGATTCAGAGACTGTCACGCCATCCCCAAAGACGTTTGCAGATGAGCCAGATAACTCAATCTTAGAAGCTGTACTTTCATCATAAGAGGTATCATTGTCCTTCTCTGTAAAATAGGATGATTGGTTTGTCTTTGTTGCAGTTGTTGTTGCACTATTTGTCGTTGCATTGGTATTGGATGTAGTTGTTGACTGGGCACATGCTGCCATCAGCACTATTGCCGTTAAACTCGTTGCGAGTAGGGTCCATTTTTTTGATTTCATAGCTTTTTCCTCTCCTTCGTATGATATAGCTAGACAGTCTACAGAAGATTCCTGAAACAAAACTAAAACTTTTCTGAAAGTTTCCTTAAATTCAGTTTCGCTCAGTATTCTTTTGAAAGGGCTACTAGAAACAATTTGAGAGTACTAAAATGCATTTAATAGTTTTTAAAAGCAACATTCCCAAGTGCGATGTTTCCTTGACCAAGAAAGCCAAAAAGAAGAAAAATCTATAAGACTAAAGCTCATAAAAAGAACAGTCCAAGCTGTTCTTTTTAGTTTTCTTTTACTGGGATTTCCTTGATAACACGCGCAGGATTCCCAGCTAGGACAACATTATCACCAAAGGACTTGGTAATCACAGCCCCTGCTCCAGCGACGACGTTATCGCCCAGTGTCACTCCAGGAAGGACAATGACGCCACCTCCAGCCCAGAAATTGTCTCCGATGGTGATGGGCTTGCCATATTCGACCCCTGAATTGCGTTCATGAGGATCCAGTGGATGGAGTGGGGTTAAAAACTGACAGTTGGGGCCAAGCATAGCGTTGTTCCCGATGCGAATCGGACAAACATCCAGCATAGTCAAGTTCCAATTAGAATAAAAATTTTCCCCTAGATAGATATTGACTCCATAATCGACCACCAAGCGTGGATTGATATAAAGATTTTGCCCAGTTGAGCCAAACCAAGTCTTGATAATATCCGCTCCCTTCAAGGGATCTTCTTCCTTGTTAAAGGCAGCCTGTTTTTGGCGAGAAGCCTGCGCCAAGGTCCGTAATTCAGGATCCGACGGACGGTAAGGCCCCCCTGCTATCATTTTCTGGTATTCGCTGGTCATAGTATCACCTCACACTTACTTTGGACTCATCATATCAAAAAGCCTTTGAAAGGTCAAGAATAGCCTGCTTTCTAGACTCTCAAAACCAATCCCCTCCAGGTCAAAACAACTTGCTTGACAAAAGATTGACTTCATGGTTTAATATACCCCATAAGGGTATATGTGGAGGTGCCTATGTTTCACTTATTTACAAAAATTGACAGTATTTCTACCAGCGAGTTAGAAGCTAAACTCAGAGAACCGATTCAGCTACTAGATGTTCGGACGCCTATGGAATTCCGTAGAGGTCATATCAAAAATGCCAAAAATGTTCCTTTAACGGAAATCGGTTCTTACACACCTGCGACAAAAGAAACACTTTATGTCATTTGTCACTCTGGTGTACGAAGCAAACTAGCCGCGAAAAAGCTTAAGAAAAATGGCTACGATGTCATCAATGTTCGAGGCGGTATGAGCGCTTGGACAGGTCAGGTCATCTAGAAGCATCAAATGGGCTATGCAGCCTTGAACCTTATCGAAGGTCTGAGCGACAATATCCAAGGTATCTGCTCGAAGACGATCTGACTAAGGGCCAAAATCCCTAGATGTGCAGATAAGTGGCGAATTTCAGGGGAGCGACCCAAGGTCGATACCATCCATATCCCCTAAATGAACTAGGGGAGAGCTTGGATGAACCAGACAAGAACCAGGTCTACATCCTTAGCTACCACAGCTACCACAGCGTTTTGCGCAGCTAGATCACAGAGCGTAGCCTCCAGCGGCAGGATTTACCGTCCAAAACCTTGATAGCGCTTATTCACTATACAAAATGGCTAATCCAGAAGGAGTCGAATATGGAAACGAGTATCAGCATGGCTGACTTTTATGAAAAATACCTAAATGAAAATCTAAACCTTATCGATGTACGTGAAGTGCACGAATTCCAAGCAGGACATGCACCAGGTGCCAAAAATCTGCCTTTAAGTACCTTGGAGCAAGGTTACAAAGAACTCAAACCTGACCAGAAATATCATGTCATCTGTCAAGGTGGAGTCCGTTCCGCATCTGCTTGTGAATTTCTAAGCGCCCAAGGCCTCACCGTTATCAATGTAGAAGGTGGTATGAATGCTTGGCCCGGTCAAGTAGAATAAGCAAAAAACCGATTAAGTTCCTTAATCGGTTTTTTCATTTCTGCAACCCACTGATATAGGGCTCGTAGCCCGTCGCTTCTAAAAAACGAAACACATTGATGGTATCTAAAAAGAGGTTTTCTCATTGGTATTGGGGGAACTCATCCGTTTGTCTGACATGATTTCTTTATCGAAATAGACTTAAATACCTTTGTCTGCATTGTTTATCAATAGCAAATTAGTTTATTTCCGTTTAATCAGGTATCGGATGGCCTTTTCTAGGCGTTCCTTTTGAGCCTCGGGGTCGTCTAGTGGTTGGTTGATACAGCCTGTGAGATTTTCAGTAATGATCATCTCAATCACGCGCTCAACGCTAGATTTCACTGCTGTCAACTGCGTAACAATATCTGCGCAGTCACGATCTTCTTCAATCATCTTTTGAATCCCACGCAACTGGCCCTCTGAACGTTTCAGGCGTGTGATGTACTTTGAGTTTGTCATTAATTTATCCTTGGTCACTTTTTCTTCATTATATCTCGAATAAGGGGCTTTGTCAAAATTCACTTCCTGTCTGTATTTGTAGGAGGCAACCTCTCCTCTGTATCAGATAGAAAAGATTGATAAGCATGGAAATGGAAAAGAAACTCTGTCCTCCTTGAAGCTCGATGGGAAGTCACGTTTCCTTTCAACCAACTGACCTTTATGCGTATATCTTGGACAAATTGGACAAAAAGGCTAGGATCACTATCCCATAGACTAGAACTAGAGCCAGCCCAAATCCGATACCAAACCACTTGTAAAACTTGTCCATTCCGCTGTAACGTTCGACATAGGCCCTGGTCGGCTTGTCTGGATCATACCAGACTGTCAGCTCCGAATGAAGGGGGAAATGGGTCTGCATCAAGCGTTTGAAGGAAACAAAGGAGTTGCTGTAGCGAGTGATCGAAGGTGCCAGCATATCTTCTCTTGTATAGTCCTTTAAAAATTTAGTAGTCCCCCACGGAATTGTGACCGTTTTGAACATAAAATACTGCAAAGTTTTCTTATAAGAAATCCCATCCACCGTGTATTCGACGATAGGTGGATACCCCTCACGAAAACGGCTATAGACGATAACCGTTCCCTGTACGGATGACTTGGCAAGGCGGACCAACTTCTGATCCCGAAGATAGAGGAAAAGAAAGGTCCCACACACAAATACAAAAGATAGGAAGATGACGATTGTCCCAACTATCAAACCAATCACTTCTTTATTCATATGAACTCCTCCTGTTATTTTATACAGTAAAATCTCAAAACTAACTCATCCAGAAAGGACATCGATGCCCTCGAGTCTACTCTTCGGATTTTTCTTTTGACTGTTTTTCTCTCAAATCTTTCACCGATTTTGATATGATATCTCTCACCTGTTCGTCAGTAAGTCCTGGAATCTGGTAATAAGGATTATTGGATTCGCTTTTTGAGGGTTTTGTTCCTGAACTTTCGGTTTTAGAACTTTGTTCAGTCGAAGACGAGGATTTCGACTCTGAGGAACTAGATTCTTTGGTCTTAGAGGAACTGGACGACTCAGACTCAGAAGACTTGGACGTTTCAGGCGTGTTAAAATCAAGTTTAGGCGGATTGTTTACTTGGACGTTCGGCTGTTTCACAGGTTTATAGAATAGCCCAAAAGACAACAGCAAGGCCGTCAAGATCCCAATACCAGCCAAGGTTCTTTTATTGGCTTCAGCCGAGGGAACCTTTACTCCCTTCGTACTGAGTATTTTCCATTCTGGATGCTCTTTTTCTATAGCTTTTTTCTGTCTCCTAAGAGGACCAAGTAGAAAATGATTAAAAGGCACAATCGTTACCATAGCCACCGTTACAAGCGGGACATAATTGGAATGACTTGATACCAGTAGAACATCGAGGATAGCGAGAAGAATGAAGAGGAAACGCCCCACAAACTTACGAACTTGATGCTCTTTTTTGATCTGCAAATATCTCTCTTGTGACATTATCATCCTCTCTTTTCTATTTCTTCATTAAATATCACTTTCCCCTGTTCATATTTTCGCACAGCTAAGAACCAGCGGATAGGGTTGTTTTGGAATAAGAAAAGGTACAACAAGGCAGGAAAGAGACCTGCTAAAGGCGAGAAAAAGATTTGTATATCAAATGCCTCTTGCTTATTGAATGAGTCAATAGTGCCCGGAATTGCAGCAGCAAATATTACTATAGTAGTCATAAAAACTAGTAGCATGACAATCATAAAAGCCAACATTTTCGCAAACGTCGCTTTTTTCTCACTAAAATTTTCCCAGAACAAATTTGAATAAACTGCTTCTTTAAACTCTTTCTTTGTTGCTCCTTGGACTCGTTTCACTCCTTTATATAAGGCGACTTCCATCATCCATATAAATCCAAATAGGATAAAGGAAAGACAAAGAATAAAAATAGGAACCATCCCGCTATTATAACGAAGGCCTGAGAAAATTGGTATTGCAACAAATCCTCCGAGTAAACCTAACAAAGAGAATATAGCAATTAAAGGAGCAATCCCCCTATTCGATCTCCTAGCCCCTTCTGTATTTAACAAGGCACTCTTATCTGCTACAAGAGCCTCTTTTGTTCGCGTATTATAGTAAACGGCCTTATCACCGCTCTGTCCAATAAAAATTATTTTTCTCATATAAAATCACCACAGTTTTCACTAATCACTATAATCAGAAACTTCAATTTTATCATAGGTTGTTGATAAAACATCACCATCACCAACCACTGGTAATGGTAATAGCGTTTCTCTCGTGTTTCTAGTTCTTCTCTTCCCTAAATAATACTTTCCCCTGCTTGTATTTTCGTACGGCTAACAGCCAGCGGATTGGGTTATTTTGAAATAGAGCAATTACGACCACTGCTGGAAGTACCCCTGCCACTGGTGAAAATAATAATGAAAGATCAAACCACTCATGGTTATAATAAGGAATAAGCATTCCTGGTATTCCAAATAAACTTACAATTCCTAAACAAAACAGAAGAACCAAGATAACAAACGAGAAAAAGAAAATTTTACCTAATGTTGCTTTCTTATCGGAAAATCCTTCCCAAAATAAATTTCCATTCACTGCAGCTTTAAATTGTTCTTCGTTTGCCAAAACTGTGGAACGAACATTTTTATACAATGCTTTTTCCAACATATAAATACTTCCAACAAAAACTAAAAATATGGCTAGTAAAATGATTGGAATCATCCTCTCGTTTAATCTAAATGGAGAAGTAAAGGAAAAAATAGCAAGTCCAACACCTCCACCAAATAACGCAAAAAGTAATATCAAAGGAATAATAGCCTTATTGGTCTTCCTAGCTCCTTCTGTATTTAATAAGGCGCTCTTATCGGCTACCAGAGCCTCTTTTGTTCTTGTGTTATAGTAGACAGCTTCATCACCGCTCTGTCCAATAAAGATTATTTTTCTCATCTTACATTTCTCCCTCTTTCCCTCGGCTACCGTCCTGTAATGTCTCCATCAGCTCCTTGAACAGTCGTTTGCGCGTTTTCATCCGAAAATCATAAACTATATATGTAAGAATACCAATCCCTAACATGTACATAATTAAAAATTGAAAATCAGAAACAGCCAGATAACGATAGGCTGAAAAAATCGTTATTAAAACAAAAATGTAGCCAACTACTGTCAACGCCCTTGATTTTCTCCTAAGTGTTTTGATATTGGCTTTTGTCAGCCGGACTTTTCTAAATCTATCTGTCTTCATGTTACGTCGGGTAGACTTGGCAAGGAGAATGGTCCCAAAAACTAAAAACAGCGACATCAAGATAAAGAAGATTAGATTAAGAGGGGATGAGACATCTCCAAAGGTTTGGTTGAGCAACTTTGACAGCCGTTGCAAGGAATAGATTGCAATAGGGGCTGCAATAGCTGAATAATTCATGCCTTGTTTTACACCGTAGAATACTTGATTCTTCAGATCGTAATAGATAAAAGAGTCCTCCAGAGGGCCCATACTGATTAAATTTTTTACACTTGTGTCCATCTTATTTCCCGTCTCCTAAACTCAATACGGATGTTCAAACAAAGTTCTACTTTCTCTTAAAAGCATCGTGACGACGATTGCCAGCATTCTAGCTGATTTTTAGCATTTTCCTTCCTAGAGAAAGAAAAGTTTATTAGTATTATAGCATGAACCCCCCAGAAAAGGGAAAATATCCCCGGCAGATACCATTGCTAAAGACAAGAAAGGATTCGTCATTTCATAAAAAAGCGGACAAGTCCGCATTCTAAAAACAGAATGCGAGCTTGTCCGCCTTTTCCTATGTCTCTAAAATAAATAATGTGTTTTCCTCGTTTCATCGTGCCAAGCGAATGCGGGTCACAATGCCGTCTGGGTCTATAAGATTCAACTCACTCGAATGTAACCACTTGATCGGTGCTTCTAGCTCTTGTGCTTGCTGAACGATGTCCAAGAGTTCTTCCTTGCTTTCGACCTCAAGGACATAGTAGGCCAAGCCTGGCAAGCCTTGCTCACGCGGAGCTAGCCCCTTTCCAGCCCATTCGTTGACAGCCAGGTGGTGATGGTACTGACCAGCCGCTATCCAACTAGCACTAGGAATGCTAAATTTATCCTCTAGTCCTAACACCTTTTGATAGAACTGACTTGCTGCGTGACTATCCTTAACCGATAGATGGATATGCCCCATTCTCGTCCCTTCAGCTAGGATAAAGGGATCTACCTTTTCCCCTAATTCATAGATGTCCTGTGCCGCAAGAGCCTCGGTCACACCGATAATGCGGCCGTCTTCTAGAATATCCCATGAAGACACTGGCTTATCACGGTAGAGTTCAATGCCATTTCCTTCCAAATCCTCTAGATAAATAGCCTCACTGTATCCATGATCTGCACCCCCGACCAGAGGAATCCGCAAATCACTTAGGTGTTTCAAGACATCTGCCAAGGCTTTTCGTGTCGGCAACAGAATCGCCAGATGGTAGAGCCCATAATGCTCCCTTACTTCGCCAGACTTTTCTGCCTGAATCAAGTGAACCAAGGCTTTTCGACCAAGTCCCAAAATCGCTTCTGTCTCTGTTTGGGATAAAATCTCCAAGCCAATAATTTGGTGATAAAAAGCCGTTTGACTCGTCAAATCCTTGACATTTAAAACCGCCTCCGCTAGGTAAATGTGGCTTTGGTATGCATAAGTCATAGGGTGTCTCCTTTTGTTTGTTGTAACTTTATTAATTACATCAATTATACACTATTGAGATAAAATGTCAACGAAGACAACTCAAAAGAGCTGGAAACCAGCTCTTCTTTTTATTTGACAACAAGCTCGTAGCGAGTTTTGCTGGTAAAGGTTTGGCCTGCTTTGAGAATGACTTGGTCTTTGAAGTCACTGTGAATAGCATCTGGTAAAGCTTGCGCTTCAAGGGCAATCCCATTGTGTTGCACCATTGGTTGGCCTCCGATGAGCACACTCTCATCCACAAAGTTTGCTGTGTAGACCACAAAGCAAGGGGCCTCTGTCTTGAAAAGTAGGAAACGACCTGAGTGTTGGTCATAAAGGAAACCAGCATTGTCATGACCTGCAGGAAGAGCAAATGGGTGATCCAAACCAGATACCAACTGGATTTGCTCATCTTCCTCTTCAAAGATGTCCTTCAACAAAGCACCATTGTAGATGTGTTTAACCACATCACGAGTAGCATCTGGAGTCTTAGCCGGAACACCGTCCGGAGCGATTGGGTAAATACCCTCGGTATTTAGCTGGAAGACATGGCGGTCAACTGTCTGCGTGAAATCACCAGACAAGTTGAAGTAGCTGTGATTAGTTGGATTGACAAGCGTATCCTGATCTGTCGTCACCTTATAGCTGACTTCGTAGGCGCCAGTTTCTTCCAAGTGATAGCTGATCCAGATCTTGAGATTACCAGGGAATCCTCCTGTTCCGTCTGTACGTTCTGTGTAGAGGGTCAAGCCATGGTCGCTCACTTCGACCAATTCAAACAAGCTCGAATCCCAACCTGTTGAACCACTGTGGTTACAGTTGCTAGCGTTGTTGACTTCAAGATTATAGGTCTGACCATTGAGCTCAAATGTCGCACCTGCAATACGGCCCGCTACAGGACCTACACTTGCTCCATGCTTGGGACTATTGCCTACATAGCTATCAAAATCATCAAAACCCAAAATCACATTGGCAAAATTCCCAGCCTTGTCAGGCGTGACATAGCGCAATATGGTCGCACCATAGGTCATGATTTCTAGTTGGTAGCCACTGTCAGTCTCAAAGCGATAAGCCAAGACATCCTTGCCCTCATGATTTCCAAATACACGTTCTGTGTATGCTTTCATTCTTCTCTCCTTTGATCCATTTCTCTTAAGTAAACAAACCATAGAGAGTGTCTCACCATCTATGGTTGTAGTTTCTATTTTCAGAATCCTTTGTCAGAAAACCTTAAGTAGCTTCTTAACAAAAAGGGATTCTTCTATTCTTGTTTTTATGCTTCTACACGTTCAGTCCATGAAGTCGCTGTTGTTTGAAGAACTTTGTTGAGTTCATCAATGTTCTCAAATCCAGTTGTGCGTAACCATTCACGAGCTGCTGCTTCACCATCTTTGATGTAGGCTTCAACTGATCCTGCCCAGGTTGCACGGCCGCAAAGAACTCCGTTGAAGTTTGCGCCTGATTCGTGAGCAAAGACAAGTGTTTCTTGGAAGAGTTTCGCTGACACACCTGCACTCAAGTAGATGTATGGCAAGTTAGTTGCTTCATCTTGCGCTTTGAAGAAGGCTGCCGCTTCTTCACGTGTATGCACGATTTCACCATCGCCAAATCCTTCAACATATTTGACGTTGACTGGAACTTCCACTTTCAAGACGTCGATGTTGAAGCGTGGGTCTGAGAAGACCTTCATAGCACCAATAACCTTGTGTGGTTTCACTTTTGCGTATTCTGCAGAACCTGCATCAGCGATTTTTTCATCGTAAACGAGGATTTCAAGGAAGAATGGAATGTCTTCTGCCACGCATTCAGAACCAATGCGTTCGATGTAGGCTTGTTTTTGTTGATTGAGTTCGTCAGCGCTGTCTACATCATAGTAAAGCAAGAATTTGACTGCATCTGCACCTTGTTCCTTGATGCGTTTGGCAGACCAAACATCCAAGCAGTCAGGCAAGCGTTTGGTGCTAGTTGTGTCGTATCCTGTTTTTTCATAAGCAAGGAGAAGACCAGCATTGGCATCAAGCGCTTTTGTAGCTGGAAGTCCATACTCTGGGTCGAGAAGCATAGAGGATGCGTATTTTGTCAATTCATCTGCAACCAAAACCTTGAGTTCTTCCATTTGAGCCACTGTTGGTTCTTCTGTTTGGTATTGAGCCATGAGGCGTTTCAAAGCACCACGTTGGTCAAAGGCAAGAGCTGAGATAATGCCGTTCTCGTCAGAGAGTTTTTGCAAGCAAGCTACTTTATTGGGACTTAATTGTAATTTACTCATAGACACTTCCTTATTTTTGATAGTCATGAATGATCACACCTTGTACCACACGGTTTACAGTGCCAGTAGGAGATGGTGTATCTGGTTTATTTTCTACCTTGAGTGAAGTCAATAGGGCAAAGAGTTGGGCATAAACGATGTAAGGGAAGACACGGTAAATATCGTTCAAGACACCGCCACAACCAAGTGCTACTTCTTTGACATTTTCAAGACCAAAGGCTTGATCACTCAAGAGCACAACACGACGAGCAATCTGATCACCAGCCACTTCACGAACCAAGTCCAAGTCGTACTTGCGAGTGTAGTCTGTCGTTGTACCAAATACCAAAACAACGGTATCTTCGTTGATTAATGATTTTGGACCGTGACGGAAGCCGACTGGGCTCTCATACATGGTCGCCACTTGACCAGCAGTTAATTCCAAAATCTTGAGCTGAGCTTCATGAGCAAGGCCAAAGAAAGGACCTGCACCCAGGTAGATAACACGGTTAAAGTCGAGGTCAACAAGCTCTTTAACATCTGCTGCATTGTCTAGAATCTTACGAGCAAGGCTAGAAACAACTTCAAAACGTTCAGTTTTCACAGCAAATTCTGTAGGATCAAAGACCAAGAGAGCTGTTAGCATCATAGACGTAAAACTAGAAGTCATGGCAAATCCAGCGTCATTGGAAGCAGCTGGTTGCAAGAGTAAGAGATTGTGGTCATCGCCATGGGCTTGAAGTGCCAATTTCCCTTCTGCAGCACATGTAATGGTCACTTGATAGAGGTCGTCAACCAAGGCTTTAGCCAAATCAACCGTCGCCACACTTTCAGGTGAATTCCCACTACGAGCAAAGGAAACAAGGACAGTCGCCACATCTTTTTTCAAATAAGTTTCTGGATTGGCAACAATATCAGTTGTCGCAATAGCATTGAAATTCCATTTGCGTTCGTCATAGACTTCCTTAAAGTATGGTACCAAGGTATCTCCCACATAAGCAGAAGTACCAGCACCCGTCAAGATGACCTTGATATAGTCATGTTTATCCGCAATCCCTTGTAGGAAGGCTGCAATTTCTTCACGTTTTGCTTGATAGGCTTCAAAAGCTTCTTTCCATACATCAGGCTGTTGGTAGATCTCACGAGTCGTGATTTCTGCACCCAGTTCAAGTAATTCTTCTTTTGTGTAATTTAGCATAGAGTTCCTCTAATCTATTGTTGTTTCATTCCTATTGAAAATATGGGAATGGGATTGACTCCCATTCCCATGTATATTCTATATAAGATGCTCTAAGTCACATCTTATACTCAATGAAAATCAAAGAGCAAACTAGGAAGCTAGCCGCAGGTTGCTCAAAGCACTGCTTTGAGGTTGCAGATAGAACTGACGAAGTCAGTAACATCTATACGGCAAGGCGACGCTGACGTAGTTTGAATTTGATTTTCGAAGAGTATTATTCGTCTTCGTCATCATCGAAGCCCGCTAACAGGTCGTTGACTTTTACGATGCTTTCTGCAGCACGGCTCTTATAGTCCGCATCTGCACCTGTAAGGCTGGCATTGATAAATTCAATCACCATTGGAAGATTCATCCCTGCGTAGAGTTCAATGTCGCGACCTTCCATGATCAAGCGACTCACCACGTTACATGGTGTACCACCGAGAAGGTCCGCAAAGACTAGGAAATCATCCAATCCTTCGATAGCAGCTTCAAATTTTGCAGTAAATTCTTCGGGACCATCTTCTGGAAGAAGAGCCACTGCATGAATGTTGTCCTGTGGACCCATGATCATTTCTGTGCTACCTTTAAGTTCTTCACAGAAACGACCATGACTCACCAAAATTAATGATTTACTCATAAATTATGCGCCCATTCCAAGCAAGAATTTACCGATGAATGAAAGACCTACTGCAAGAACGATAATGATACCGATCGCTTTAGTAGAGTTCATACCTTTCTTACCAAGCAACCAGAAGATAAAGGCAGTAAAGATTGCTGGAAGCAAGCGTGGGAAGATTGAGTTCAAGATGTCTTGGAAGTCAATCATCTTTTCACCGATTGGCAATTTGTAAGAAATCTCAAAGTTGATCATTGTTGCTACAAGAGCACCCATCATGAAGACACCAAGTACAGATGCAGCATCAATCAAAGCTGTCAAAGTACTTTGCATGTTGTTGATAAGGTTAACCCCTTCTTTGTAGGCAAATTCCAATTGTTTCCAACGGAAGATGTCATAAGCAACTGCAACTGCGATCCAAAGGAAGATACCCCATGGTTGGCCAGCGATAGCCATAGTTGCTGCGATAGATCCCATGATAGCAGGTACAAGTGAACCAAAGATTGTATCTCCAAGAGGAGCAAATGGTCCCATCAAACCTGTCTTGATACCGTTAACGGCATCTTTTGAACCCACACCATCTTTTTCTTCCATGGCAAGGTCAAAACCAGCGATAATTGTGTGGAAGAATGGTGAAGTGTTGAAGAATTGAGTATGAACTTTCATCATTTCTTTCAATTCAGGAGTTCCATCCCCATACATTTTACGCAATTGAGGCAAGATCATGTAAAGGTAACCAGAAGCTTGCATACGTTCGTAGTTCCAACCTAATTGGAAAGTAAACAAGCTACGTTTGTTGATTTG
This sequence comes from Streptococcus sp. HMSC077F03, assembly GCF_001812375.1. GTDB lineage: Bacteria > Bacillota > Bacilli > Lactobacillales > Streptococcaceae > Streptococcus > Streptococcus oralis_S. Next base: position 43,087 of record NZ_KV808765.1, on the reverse strand, counting down.
ATTAAAATCTTCTTTTGTAAGTTTGTAATTAGAATTCGTCATCTTCGATTTCCCCACTTTCTGATGGTGTAGAAGGTGCTGCTACAGCTACTTTTTGGCTGTTCTTAAAGTGAACAACTGCAAGGAAGATACCTACGATAGAGATACCGATCATAGACAAACCTTTGAAGTTGTTAGCAAAGCCAATCTTTTCAGCAACATCAGCAGGAAGGGTACCAAGGATACCCGCAACAGCGCCACCAAGACCTGTTACATATGAGTAAAGAACAGTCAACATAGCTGTCAAACCGAATCCCATTGCAAGGTAGTGAAGGTTACGTTTAACTGGAAGGTAACGAAGCAAGATTGCAAATCCAAGACCTGGAAGCATACGACCTGCAAGTGTCAAACCGTCTGCAACCCATTGGTATTCTTTAACAAGGTCTACTACTGATTGTACGAAAGCACCACCAAAAGCAAGAGCGAAGAATACTGGAAGGGCACGAGAAAGAGCCCATGGAAGCGCACCAAGTAGGTAGTTACGTTCGATACCTTTGTAGTCAAAGCGTTCGATTGCAGCATCAATACGGTGTGCAAAGAAAGTAGTTGTCATACGTCCAAGAACGTCGAAGTATGTCAAAAGTGCTGCTACTGGTACAGCGATTGTTGTAATCGCAAGGTCTGTATCAATACCTTGAGAGATAGAGAATGCTGTTGCAAGAACCGCACCAGAAGTTGCGTCGATACGAGAAGCACCACCGAAGGTACCAACCCCGAGAACGAACAACTGCAAGCTACCACCGATAAACAAACCAGTTGTCACATCTCCCATGATCAAACCAGTAATGAAACCAGCGAATACAGGGGAACCTGCAGATGAAACGATTGTCAACTCATCACAGATTTGATAAGCTGAGTACAAAGTGAGAAGTAAAATTTGCCACCATTGTATCATAACAATGACCTCCTAAAAATTTTTTCCTATTTTAATAAGCTCAAAAAGTCTGAAACTGGATCATTTGGAACCATTTGAGCAGTGAGTTTCACACCTTTTTCTGCTAGTTTGTGGAAATCTTCCACATCCTTGTCTACCACGTTGATAGAACGTGTGATAGAGCGAGTTTCTGGTGTTTGAGACATATTGCCGACGTTGAGTGTTTCAAGCGGAACACCTGCTTCGACCAAACCAAGGAAACGGTCTGGTTTACGTGCAACGATAAAGAGACGTTGGCTATCGTATTTACCAGCAAGGATATTTGCTGCTGCTTTCTCAACTGGCAAGATACTGAGTTTCACACCTGGTGGTGTCGCAAGCTTCAAACCACTCTTTTCGATGTCGTTGTTAACAACTTCGTCGTCTACAACCATAATGCGTGAAACATTTAGTTTTCCAGCCCAAAGATTGGCTACTTGACCGTGGATCAAACGTCCATCGATACGGCATCCTACAATTGTCATAAGTTTTCCCCCTTTATGTTTTTTAGTGTAGGTTTACGAGTTAAATGAATCTCTTCTTTATATTCGCCCTCAGTTTCAAAGATGATGATGCGGTTCGCACCTTCCTTGAGATAACAATGAGGGATATAAAGTGAGAGGGTCGGGCCGACGTTCCAGAAACGCCCTAGGTGGCGCCCGTTGACAAAGGCAACGCCCTTACCAAACTCAGACAAGTCTAAGTAGGTATCCTTCGGCTCTTCAACGGTGAAGTCGAAAGCGTAAAAGGCTGGTTGTCCTTCTGTCCATCCTTTTGAAAAATCAATTTTCTCAGGATTATCCAGTGGTAGTGGATATTGTTTCCAATTCAGTAAGAAATGTAGATCCTTGCAGACACCTGTACGAATTCCTTTACGCTGCGTATCTGCCAAGAACTTATGTCCGTAGTTGACACGCCCCATATTTTCGATCAAGATGTCAATCTCTGAAAAGCCTTCTCGGTTACCCTGACAGTAGATGTCTTCACCAATCTCTGTCTGGTATTGAGTAGCAATCCATTGACCATCTACAAAGAGTTGAGCTCGGTCACGTCCATCAATGATACGGAGACGTTCCTCTTCTGCATCCCAACTTGCTTCAGTACGATAGAGAAGGTAGCCATAGCTTTGACCAAGTTCTTCCATTGCTTTTGGATAGAGGCTTTCAGTAGGACTAGAGAGACTATCCAGAGTTTCAAACAAGGAAACTTTTTCGACCAATGGAATGGACCCTATCTCCATGCTTTCCTTATAGAGTGGTTCCAACTGTGGATACTCTGGGAAGTGTGTTGCCATCATCTTCTTGACTGCTAGGTATTTAGCAGTTGGATTTCCTTCTTCATCAAGAAGGGCGTCATAGTCATAAGATGTGACTTGTGGCAAATCTAGAGTTCCTCGAGCCGAGCAACCATTCATGAAACCAAAGTTTGTACCACCATGGAACATGTAAAGGTTGATAGAGCCTTGCTCCAATACCTCTCGAACAGCCTCTGCCAATTCTTTAGGATCCCGTGTGATGATGGGTTCTTTCCAACGGTTGAACCAACCATCCCAGAATTCCATACACATGAGGGGCCATTTCTTACCATACTCATCAAAGAATTCCTGCATCTGTGAAAAGTTGTACGGAGCTTTAGAGCCGAAGTTCCCTGTCACAAAGAGGTCGTCTTCAATCAAGGTTCCGGCTTTCAGAGTAGCCCTCCATGGACCATCTGAAGTAAAGAGTGGGCAATCAATCCCTCGGTCTTCCATCAATTTCCGAATTGCTCGTAGATAAGACTTATCTTCTCCATAAGAGCCATATTCATTTTCGACTTGCATCATAAGAATGTTTCCGCCATTATCCAACAAGCGAGGCACAAGCCTTGGCAATAATTGGTCATAATAGCGAGCAACAGCCTCGATATAGGCTGGGTCGGACGAGCGAATTCGCATGTCCTTGGTCAAGAGCCAAGCCGGCAAGCCACCAAATTCCCATTCCGCACAGATAAATGGAGACGGGCGTACAATGGCATAGAGACCCAAATCTTGTGCAATTTGAAGAAATCTCTCCAAATTTCTGGCACCTTCAAAATCAAACTCCCCTTCAACAGGTTCGTGTAAATTCCAAGCCACATAGGTCTCGACTGTATTAAAGCCAAGCGCCTTTAAGTTATAGAGAGAATGATACCAATCCTCTGCTGGAATCCTAAAATAATGAATGGCGCCGGACAAAATCTTGAACGGTTTTTCGTCTAAATAGAAATCGTCCTCAATTTTAAATCTGGTCATGTTATTACCTCTGACGAATTAAGTTTGCGCTTTCATTTATTATAATATTAACTATAATCAAATCTTTTGCATTTGTCAATAGGTTTTAGAAAATTATTTAAAATTTTTCTATTTTTTTACTTACCGTTTACCGAAATTATCTAAAAATAGCATGAAAACGATCTTTTTATGTATGATAATTCACAAGAACATCAAATGAATTTTTTTACATGTAAAATAACATTTTTAGTCTATTATTTTAATTTTTTGACCTTAATACTACTCTTTTCTTTATATTTGTGGTAAAATCAAAATTGGAGAAAGAGAATCGAGGTGAAATTTATGGCTATTCCTAAATACCAATATATTAAAGATGAATTAAAAAACAAAATCATCTCTGGTCAATTTGCAAGTGGAGATAAATTTTATACAGAAGCCGAATTGATCGCGATGTACGATGTGAGTTCAATCACAGTTGTTCGTGCCTTGAACGACCTTGCTAAAGACGGCTACATTGTCCGCCAACAAGGTAAAGGTACTTTCGTTTCACGTGCCCGTAAGCACAAACTCGTTGAGTTTTCAGATGTCGAAATCTTTGAAACAAAAGACGATAAAGTTACTGTCCTTTCTATCGAGCGCGGAAACAAACTTGAATATTTAGATAAACTTGGACTACGTGGAGATCAATTCTACTATAAGATTGAACGTATTCGTCAGACAAACGACGTGACATACATCTACCACACATCTTATATTCCTGAGCAATACATCAATGCCAACTATCCAAATCTTGACTATTATAGCTCTATCTATACACGTTTCAAATTGGATTACCGCATTCACATGAGTGATGAACATTTTGAGGAAATCAACGAAATCGCATTCCCAACACCAGAGCATGCTGCTTCTGTACTCGGAATCGATACACAATTCCCAACTGTCTTCCAAACAAAGACTACAAAACTTGAGGCCACTGGCCAAGTCCTTGCCTATAGTGAAACTTATAAGCGAGCAGACTACTACAAAATCAAATTCATCTCATGTAACCGAGGTCATTAAGAAAAAGCCTGAGCCTAGCTCAGGCTTTTTCTCTATTCATTATAGCACGAGAAAAAAGTTGTGAAAACGCTATGAAGGGCTCTTATTTAATTAGTAGCATTTTTACTAAAAACAAGGTAAATTTTCGTTTGGTTTTTCCTCTGTTTTATCCCTTATTAGCAAATTTCTCCTAAATCTTATGATTTCCTCTATTTATTATAGTTCTTATATAAACCCACTTGACATTTTACTCCTTAGATAATAAAATAAAATTGGTTTTATGTAAACGCTATCATATATGATAATAACAAGGAGGTTTTGTCATGAAACTAGAAAAGAAACAGCGCTTCTCCATCCGTAAATACTCGGTTGGGGCAGCTTCTGTACTGATAGGATTTGCTTTTAGCGCCCAAGTCGTATCTGCCGACGGGATTACTCCAGCTCCAACAGCTGAAGAAACTGTTCAAACTATTCAGGAGAGTCCTCAAGCAGTCAAAGAAGCTGTAGACTCCAAGGTTCCAGAAAAACTGGAAGAAAAGGCTGACAAGCCTATAAAAGAGGAGGTCAAAGAAGACCAGGAGGCTCCTCGAACAGTTGCTCCAAAAACAGAAGAGTCAAGCGCACCAGTTGTAACAGAAAATGCTGCTCCAACTCCTACTGCTGAGAAAGAAAGCCCTGCCCCAACTGAAACTCCTGCAGAAAGTACTTCTTCAGAAAAGAAAAATGAAGCCGTCACACCTGCAGTAGCCACTCCTAGTACGGAACGAGCACCTCAGGTAAATGAAAAACTGGCAAAAAGAAAAATGATCTCAATCGACGCTGGACGCAAGTACTTCTCTCCAGACCAACTCAAAGAAATCATCGACAAAGCCAAACACTACGGTTATACTGATCTTCATCTACTAGTTGGAAATGATGGCATGCGTTTCATGCTGGACGACATGACAATCACAGCCAATGGCAAAACCTATGCAAGTGACGATGTCAAACGTGCACTCGAAAATGGAACTGATGCCTACTACAAGGATCCAAACGGCAACCATTTGACAGAGAGTCAGATGACGGACTTGATCAACTATGCTAAAAACAAAGGCATTGGTCTCATTCCAACTGTAAACAGCCCTGGTCACATGGATGCGATTTTGCATGCCATGAAAGAACTAGGCATCCAAAAACCGAACTTCAACTACTTTGGTAAGGAATCTGCTCGTACCGTTGACCTTGATAACAAAGAAGCGGTTGCATTTACCAAAGCTCTGATCGACAAGTATGCTGCTTACTTCGCTGGCAAAACTGACATCTTCAATATCGGACTAGACGAGTACGCCAATGATGCTACAAACGCCAAAGGCTGGAGCGTTCTTCAAGCCTATAAATGGTATCCAGAAGATGGATTCCCAGACAAGGGTTATGATAAATTTATCGCCTACGCCAACGACCTTGCTCGCATCGTCAAATCTCACGGCCTTAAGCCAATGGCTTTCAACGATGGCATTTACTACAATAATGATACTAGTTCTGGTACTTTTGACAAAGACATTATCGTTTCTATGTGGACTGGTGGATGGGGCGGATACGACGTCGCTTCTTCTAAACTTCTAGTTGAAAAAGGTCACCAAATCCTTAATACCAACGATGCTTGGTACTATGTTCTCGGACGAAATGCCGACGGCCAAGGCTGGTATAACCTCGACCAAGGACTCAATGGTATCAAGAACACTCCAATCACTTCTGTACCAAAATCTGATGGGGCTACTATCCCGTTCATCGGTGGTATGGTAGCTGCTTGGGCGGATACCCCATCTGCACGCTATTCACCATCACGTCTCTTCAAACTCATGCGTAGCTTCGCAAATGCCAATGCTGAATACTTCGCAGCCGACTATGAGTCTGCTGAGCAAGCCCTTAAAGAAGTGCCAACAGACCTTAACCGCTATACTGCGGAAAGTGTCGCAGCTGTCAAAGAAGCTGAAAAAACTATTCGCTCACTCGATAACAACCTCAGCCGCGCCCAACAGGACACGATTGACCAAGCAATCGCGAAACTCCAAGAAGCTGTCAGCAACTTGACCTTCACACCAGAAGCTCAAAAAGAAGAAGACGCGAAACGCGAAGTTGAAAAACTTGCCAAGAACAAGGTAATCTCCATCGATGCCGGACGTAAGTACTTCACGCTCGACCAACTCAAACGTATCGTAGACAAGGCTAGCGAGCTCGGCTACTCTGATGTGCATCTTCTCCTAGGAAATGATGGACTTCGCTTCCTACTTGATGACATGACTATCACTGCTAACGGAAAAACTTATGCAAGTGACGATGTCAAAAATGCCATCATTGAAGGAACAAAAGCTTACTACGATGATCCAAACGGAACCACTCTTAGCCAGGCTGAAATCACTGAATTGATCGAGTACGGAAAATCAAAAGGGATTGGACTCATCCCAGCGATCAACAGCCCAGGTCACATGGATGCCATGCTTGTCGCTATGGAAAAATTAGGTATCGCAAATCCTCAAGCTAATTTTGATAAAGTCTCCAAAACAACCATGGACCTTGAAAACGAAGAAGCCATGAACTTTGTCAAAGCCCTTATCGGCAAGTACATGGACTTCTTTGCGGGCAAGACTAAGATCTTTAACTACGGTACAGACGAATACGCTAATGATGCTACCAACGCTCAAGGCTGGTATTATCTAAAATACTACAATCTCTATGGCAAGTTTGCTGAGTACTCTAACACTCTTGCTGCCATGGCCAAAGAAAGAGGCCTTCAACCAATGGCCTTCAACGATGGTTTCTACTATGAAGACAAGGATGATGTTGAGTTTGACAAGGATGTCATCATCTCTTACTGGTCTAAAGGATGGTGGGGCTATAACCTTGCAACTCCTCAGTACCTAGCAAGCAAAGGCTATAAACTCCTTAACACCAACGGAGACTGGTACTACGTGCTAGGTAATCACAAACCAGATGAAGCCTACCCACTATCAAAAGCACTTGAAAACTCTGGCAAAGTACCATTTAACCAGCTTGCATCTACCAAGTATCCAGAAGTAGACCTTCCAACCGTCGGAAGCATGCTTGCTATCTGGGCAGACAAACCAAGTGCTGAGTACAAGGAAGAAGAAATCTTTGAACTCATGACTGCCTTTGCAGATCACAACAAAGACTACTTCCACGCTAACTACAACGCACTCCGTGAGGAACTTGCTCAAATCCCTGCAAACTTGGATGGATACAGCAAGGAGAGCTTGGAGGCTCTAAATGCAGCTAAAGAGGCTCTCAACTACAACCTCAACCGCAGCAAGCAAGCTGAGTTAGACGCTCTCGTAGCCAAGCTCAAAGCAGCCCGCCTAGGCCTCAAACCAGCGGCAACTCACTCAGGAAGCCTCGATGAAAATGAACTAGCTGCCAATGTTGAAACCAAACCGGAACTCATCACAAGAGCAGAAAAGATTCCATTTGAAGTTATCAAAAAAGAAAATCCGAGCCTCCCAGCTAAGCAAGAAAAGATTGTCACACCAGGTGTAGATGGTGAACGCACTCATTACATCTCTGTCCTTACTGAAAATGGTAAACAATCAGAAACCGTTCTAGATAGCCAAGTAACCAAAGAACCTGTGACCCAAGTGGTTGAAATCGGTGCCCCTATTACTCACAAAGGGGATGAAAGTGGTCTTGCTCCAGCTGCCGAAACGAAACCGAGACTGGATATCCAAGAGGAAGAGATTCCGTTCACTACTGTGACACGTGAAAATCCACTCTTACTCAAAGGGAAGACTCAAGTTGTTACTAAAGGCGCTAACGGTCGTCGCAGTCATTACTACTCTGTGAGCACTAGTGCTGACGGTAAGGAAGTGAAAACTCTTGTAGATAGCCTTGTGACCCAAGAAGCAGTGACCCAAGTTATTGAAGTCGGAACCCTTGTAACCCATGTAGGAGACGAACATGGTCTTGCTCCAGCCGCAGAAACAAAACCAAGACTGGATATCCAAGAGGAAGAAATTCCATTCACTACTGTGACACGTGAAAATCCTCAATTACCAAAAGGACAAACACAAGTTGTTACTAAAGGAGCTAACGGCCACCGTACTGCCTTCTACTCTGTCAGCACTACTGCTGATGGAAAAGAAGAAAGAACGCTTGTCAATAGCGTGGTAACACAGGAAGCAGTCACTCAAGTTGTTGAAGTCGGCACTGCCGCTGAGAAAGCTGAGCAAACTGCACCAACTACTGCCAAAGCAGATGAAAAACAACTCCCTGCAACAGGAAGTCAAGACTCTGCAGGCTTGGTCGCAGCAGGACTCATGGCGACTCTAGCAGCCTACGGACTGACTAAGAGAAAAGAAGACTAAGATTCTTCTAAGAGAATACGAAAAAGCGAGATTCAATCTCGCTTTTTATTGTTAGGATTAGTCACCAAGTCCGATACGTTCAAAGATATCCTCTACTCGTTTGGTGTAGTATGCTGGGTTGAAGATTTCATCAATCTCCTCTTGAGTCAGGCGTGAGGTTACTTCTGGATCTGCTTCAAGAAGCGGTTTGAAGTCTACTTGGTTATCCCAAGAGTAAGCTGTTTTCGGTTGCACCAAGTCATAGGCTTGCTCACGGGTCATGCCTTTTTCAATCAAGGTCAACATAGCCCGCTGGCTAAAGATAAGACCAAAAGTAGAATTCATGTTACGGATCATGTTTTCTGGGAAGACTGTCAAGTTCTTGACGATATTTCCAAAACGGTTGAGCATGTAGTCAATCAAAATAGTCGTATCCGGTGTGATGATACGCTCAGCTGATGAGTGAGAAATATCACGTTCGTGCCAGAGAGCCACGTTTTCATAGGCTGTAATCATGTGACCACGGATAACACGCGCCAGACCTGTCATGTTCTCAGAACCGATAGGGTTGCGTTTGTGAGGCATAGCCGATGAACCTTTTTGGCCTTTGGCAAAGAATTCTTCTACTTCGCGTTGCTCAGATTTTTGCAAACCACGAATCTCAGTCGCCATACGTTCGATTGAAGTCGCGATGCTAGCAAGAACTGCAAAGTACTCAGCATGAAGGTCACGAGGAAGGACTTGTGTAGAAATTTCTTGGGCACGGATACCTAGCTTGTCGCAGACATATTGCTCAACAAATGGTGGGATATTAGCGAAGTTTCCAACCGCACCAGAGATCTTACCAGCTTCTACACCAGCAGCCGCATGCTCGAAACGCTCGATATTGCGCTTCATTTCACTGTACCAAGTCGCCAATTTAAGACCAAAGGTTGTAGGCTCAGCGTGCACACCGTGAGTACGACCCATCATGATGGTGAACTTGTGCTCCTTAGCCTTATCAGCGATGATGTTGGTGAAGTTTTCAAGATCCTTGCGGATGATGTCGTTGGCTTGTTTGTAAAGGTAACCGTAGGCAGTATCGACTACGTCAGTAGAAGTCAAACCATAGTGGACCCACTTACGCTCTTCGCCAAGCGTCTCAGAAACCGCACGCGTGAAGGCAACCACATCGTGGCGAGTTTCTTGCTCGATTTCCAAAATACGGTCGATGTCAAAGTCCGCTTTCTCGCGAATCAAAGCCACATCTTCCTTAGGGATTTCCCCCAACTCAGCCCATGCCTCGTCAGCCAAGATTTCCACCTCAAGCCAAGCACGGTATTTATTTTCTTCACTCCAAATGTTCGCCATCTCAGGGCGACTGTATCTTTCAATCATGTAATTTTCCTTTCTTCGATATAAGAATTACAAACATTAACAATAAATCAAATTATATGTTTAATCAATTATAGTGTATGTTTCATTAATTTCTCTTAGTTGTTTTTGCATTTGCCGCTCACTATTCCAATGATCTCCACTATAGTCATCTGTCATTAACTTTTTAAAACGTTTAATAAATTCTTTCACTTTGTTATTTTGTCTCAAGTTAGAATCAACCGAAACTCTAAAAGTTATATACCTTATATAGTATATATAATGGTGAAATTTTGTATAATCAAATGTTGATGTCGAGTAATGCTTTTGACCTGAATAAGTCATTGTGTAATAATATAAAGGGTCTATTTTAGCTAGTATTTCTTCAAAAAATAAATCATTACTTTCTAAAAATCTGCTTTCACTGAAATTAACAGCTAGCAATATCGAATCAGTTTGATTTAATAGGAAAAGCAGTGTATTTATCAATGTATCTGGATTTGCTATACTAGAGATTTCATCTATAAATTTCCAGAAGTTACTAGGAAATTCCCCACAAAAATACCTGAATTGATAATTTTTTTTCAAAGTTTCTAAACTAGTAAAAAGTTTAATCCCTTCAGTATGAAATTTATATTTACCAGTACATATATATAAATAAATCTCTTCTTCTTCGGAAAAATTTTTACTTATTTGTTTTGAGTGTTTATTGTCTTGAAAGACCTTAGATAAAAAGGTGATGATAACATCGGGATATTTTTCACCCCAATCTGAATCAATTAAATATTCTTTTATTATACTTTTAATAACTATTCTCTTATTGTCAACTGAAAAATTATCAAACTTATAAAATAGATCATCTAAATACTTTGAGTCATTATTCGAATATTTAACTACGCTATCTAGTTCATCTAGCCAAGCATCTATCGTACCATTTATTACAAAATACGGATAGACATACTCGATGTCGTTCCATAACTCCAATACGGTTGACTCAGATATTAATCTATCCTTTGCATGAGCAGCATTATTTCGAAGAGATCTCATTTGCGAACATTTTTGTTTTATTTTATTAGGTAACCTAAATACATTGTCTGTATCTTTGGCTTGAATTAATATATCGTTAACCGTTTTCTCCCACTCATCCTCATTCTGAAGTGATTTTATTCTCTCCTCCCACTGAGCTTCTTTTATGTCTTGATCAGGGCAACTGGACATAAAATTAGATGGAGTCCCCCTATAATCAATAGCTATTTTTGCGATATATTTATGATTTGCAAGATAAGAAAAAATGTACGCTGCTTTGTATGCTTCAACCTGATAACACTTCAACGACTCTTGATACAGTTCATCATCTTCAAAACCATTATCTATTAACCATTTTTTAAATTCTCTTATTTCCATCTACCAATCAATCCCTTCTCCAAACTCATCCACACTATCTGGCACATCACTAAACAAAGTTATATGCCCTACCTTACGATTGCGCTTGTCTTCTATAATCATTTATTTACCGCCCACTCTGTTGCTTTCTCTGCATGAATCACCGTTGTGTCGTAGAGAGGCAGGTCGGTGTCGGATTGCTTGACGAGGAGACCAATTTCGGTACACCCCAAGATAACAGCTTCAGCGCCTGCTTTTTTCAAATCATCTATAACGGCAAGATAAGTCTGCTTTGAGCTTTCTTTGATGTTCCCTAGGCAAAGTTCGTCATAAATGATTCGATTAACCTCTGTAATGCCAGCTTGATCTGGAATCAGCACTTCTAACCCAGACTCTATTAATTTCTCCTTGTAAAAATCTTGAGTCATGGTGTACTTGGTCCCTAGGAGACCGACTTTTTGAATACCGTCAGCCAACAAGGCCTGCGCAGTTGCCTGCGCAATATGCAAGATTGGAATCGTAATCTTTTCTTGTATCTGCGGAGCAACCTTGTGCATGGTGTTGGTACAAATAACGATGAAATCCGCACCTGCTTGCTCCAAACGCTGAGCAATATCTGCCAAAAGTTGACCGCTTTTCTCCTAGTCTCCGACTGCTTGATAATGCTCAATCTCTGCAAAATCAACACTATAAAGTAGAATCTTAGCAGAATGCAGGCCACCCAGCTCTTTTTTGATGGTTTCGTTGATGATTTGGTAGTAAGATGTGGTGCTTTCCCAACTCATACCACCAATCAGACCAATAGTTTTCATAGGCTAATTAAACTCCTCCTTGCTTATCACAACCGACGGATAGTGCGGCAAGCTACTTAGATTTTTATCCAATGGCGAATCATAGATAGCCAGATAATTGTTTGGATATTGAATCTTTAATTCCTGATATTGGATTTTACTTTTTCATGGTCGGCACTGGCAAAGAGCACTTCCACAACGGCGATTTCTTTTCCTTCCTCCACAAAAGCGTTGACAATAATTTGAATCATAGAAATCTCCTATATCACAATTCAACATCTAACTTTAAAATATCTCCCTTTTCCCCATAATGGAGAAGCCGCAGATATTCTCCCCAAACTCTGGACTTGCCAATGTCTGTATTCATCCAGCTATCCCGACCAATCTCAACATCCTTGTAAAAGGCATTGAAAGTATATGGGATGTAGTAAAGATGCTTTGGTAAGTGCTGAACCAAGGTCCGCCATTGCCTACCAGTCGCGTGGCTTTTGCAAATGAACATAACGGTCTCAACAGTATTAAAATCAAAAATTTCTTTGGCAAACAGTACGTTTTCTAAAGTATTGCTAGAAGAGTTTTCAAATTTAATCACTTCTTCAGGAATGCCTCCGGCCATCAGATGCTGGATAATAACCTCTGCCTCTGTATGCCCATTCCAATCTGGATGAGGCGTTCCTGTCAAACTTCGGCCACCAGTCACAATAATTCGTCTTACATAGCCTTTTTGATAAGCCTCAATAGCTTTTTTCCAATGACCTGGGTGAGTCCCACTGAAAACAAACAAAACATCACACGACTGAGGTTCGATTATTTTCCCAAAAACACTCTTAGTTAAAAAGGAAATTTCTTTATCAGAGAACTCTTTCGGAACTTCTGGACTTTTCGGGATAATTGGTCTCATCTATACATTTCCTCCACAAAATCTTCTTAAAAATCAATCCCTTCCCCTAATTCAACCACACTATTCGGCATATCGCTAAACAAAGTCACATGCCCCATTTTGCGGTTGTGCTTCGCTTCTATTTTACCATACATGTGGAGGTGGGCGCTTGGATTTTCTGTGACATACTTTTCAGCGACCTCGACGTGTTGGCCGAGAACATTGAGCATAACAGCAGGAGCATGCAATTTGATAGCTGGCAATGGCGCTCCCAGAACACCTAGAATATGGGTGTCAAACTGGGAGAAGTCACAGGCTTCGATGGAGTAATGCCCTGAGTTGTGTGGACGTGGGGCGATCTCATTAACAATGATGTCATCAGCTGTCGCAAACATTTCCACACATAGGGTTCCAGACAAGTTCAGTTGTTCTGCGATTCGTACCGCCATGGCTTTGGCTTTTTCAGCTAGACTATCCGAAATGCGAGCTGGGACGATGGTCTTAGACAGAATGTTGTTACGGTGGATATTTTCCTGAACTGGGAAAACTGTCACGCTCTTGCCATTACCAGACACGATGACAGAAATTTCAAGGTCAAAGTTGACAAATTCTTCCAAGACACAGTCTGCTGAGTCTGCTAGTGCACGGGCTTCCTCCAAGTCTGCTTCCGAGCGAATGACCTTTTGCCCATGCCCATCGTAGCCACCCGTCGCAGTCTTGAGGACATAGTTTTTCGACAGGTCAATATCTGTCAAATCTTGACTTGAAGTCACAACCTTGTAAGGTGCCACAGTGACTTGTGCCTTGTTTGCGAGAAAGTCCTTTTCAAAAATGCGATTTTGGGAAATACGGAGCAGATCGGTCCCTTGAGGGAGCTGACCATCCTTGATAACAGCATCCAAACCGTCTGCATCAACATTTTCAAATTCATAAGTGAAGACATCGCAACGCTCAGCCAACTGACGAAGGGCATCCACATCGTTATAAGGCGCCACGATGATCTCCGCCACGCGAGAGGCTGGGCAATCCGCCGCAGGATCCAGCGCGATGACCTTGTGCCCCATGTAGATAGCTGAAATGGCCATCATCTGACCCAGCTGACCGCCACCGATAATTCCGATTGTTTTAGATGAGCTCATTTGTAGACTCCTCTGCAATTTTTCCTTGTTCTTCTGCAAAATCTGCCAAAGCTGTCGCGATAGCTTGATCCTCTACTGAGAGGAGACGGAGGGCAAAGAGGCCCGCATTGGTCGCACCAGCTTCACCGATAGCCATAGTCGCAACAGGCACGCCACCCGGCATCTGTACGATCGAGTAAAGCGAGTCCACGCCACTAAGAGCACGCGATTTGACAGGCACCCCGATGACAGGAAGGGTTGTTTTGGCTGCGACCATTCCTGGCAAATGAGCAGCACCACCCGCACCTGCGATGATAACCTTGATGCCACGGCTACGAGCTTCTTCGGCATGTTTGAACATGAGGTCTGGTGTGCGGTGAGCAGAAACAACTTTCTTTTCGTAGGCTACACCGAAGCGGTCTAGGACTTCTGCGGTTTTTTGCATGGTTGCCCAGTCGGATTTGGAGCCCATGATAATGGAAATTACGGGTTTCATTTCTTCTCCTTTTTCTTCCTTTCAACAATCACCTTAGGTTGTGAGGGACGGCAGCAGCCACCAAAGGTGTCTCATGCCTAAATCGGAAGCCCAAGGTCTTCCAATTTCCCTGAACGATTGGATTATCATCCAATCGTTCTTTCACAACGGCGGTGATTGTTATTTTATTGCTCGCTAATGCTCGCAAGTTATGCAACCATTAGCATATTTGGCGACTTCGTCGCGTTATTCTTATATCTTTACTTAACAGCCTTGCTTCCGATATCTGTTCGGTAGAAGAGGCCTTCTGTGTTTTGTTTGTCGAGTTCCTTGTAGATGGTATCTTGGGCTTCTTTGACGGTATCTGCTGTGGTGACCAGCATATAGACACGTCCGCCGTTGGATAGCAATGCTCTGCTATTTTCCGCAAACTTAGCTCCAGCATAGTAGGTGATAATGTCGCCTTCGGTCTTGGATGGAAGCTTAACACCTTTTTCATAGTCTAGCGGGTAGCCCTGGGATGCGACAACCACACCCAGAGTCACACCCTTGTCCGTCCACGTGATGTTCGGATCCTTGCCATCAAGAATATCCGTGATATTTTGCGCAAAGTCAGATGTCAAACGAGGCAAGATAATCTGTGTTTCGGGATCACCAAAACGAGCGTTGAACTCTATAACCTTCGGACCGTCAGCAGTCAAAATAAGCCCCGCGTAGAGGACACCAAGGTACGGACGACCTTCTTTAATCATCCCTTCAAGAACTGGCTTGACAATAGTCTCCACTGCCGTATCAACTACACTCTGTGGTAAGTGGGGAACTGGTGCATAGGCACCCATCCCACCAGTGTTAGGCCCCTTGTCGCCATCATAGGCACGTTTGTGGTCCTGAGCTGTTGGCATGGTGTAGAACTTGTCACCATTGACAAAGGCAAAAAGTGAAAATTCCTCTCCTTCAAGGAATTCCTCGATAACCACACGCGCACCTGAGTCACCGAATTTATTGTCCAAAAGCATCTCATGAGTAGCTTCGACTGCTTGCTCAACCGTCTCCGCAACGACGACACCCTTCCCAAGTGCCAAACCATCTGCCTTGACAACGATTGGAGCGCCTTTCTCCTCGATATAAACCTTAGCTGCTTCGAAATCTGAAAATGTGCCATAGGCTGCTGTTGGAACGTCGTATTTGACCATGATTTCCTTAGCAAAATCCTTGGACCACTCCAGCTCCGCTGCAGCCCTAGTCGGACCAAAAGCCTTGAGCCCAGCTGCATTGAACTCATCCACAATCCCAGCCGCAAGGGCGTCATCTGGACCAATGAAGGACCAAGCAATATCGTTAGCTTTTGCAAACTCAATCAATTTAGAATGTTCGGAAATAGAAATATTTACCAATTCCAGACCATCCAGAGTCATCCCGTCATTCCCAGGAGCTACAAAGACTTTTTCAACGTCTTTTGACTCAAGCAACTTCTTAGCAATGGCATGTTCACGACCGCCCGAACCGACAACTAACAGCTTCATCTCTCAACCTCTTTTGCGAATTATTTACTAATATTATATCACAAACGTTCGTTTTAATCTTGTTTCGTTTCGCTTTTAAAGCAAAAAAAGGAAAGAAACTGTTTTCTTTCCTTTACGTTCTTAATGTCTAAAATGTCTCACGCCTGTGAAGACCATAGTCAAGCCGTATTTATCAGCAGCTTCGATAGACTCTTGGTCACGGACGGATCCACCTGGTTGGATGATGGCCTTGATACCTGCTTTAGCGATTTCTTCCACGTTATCCGCAAATGGGAAGAAGGCATCCGAAGCAAGAACGGCACCGTCAAGGCGGTCTTTAGCTTGATCAATGGCGATACGAACAGAGGCCACACGGTTAGTTTGACCTGGCCCAACACCCAATGTCATGTGGTCATTAGTTACGATGATTCCGTTTGATTTGACATACTTAATGGCTTTCCAAGCAAACTCAAGGGCAGTCGCTTCTGTCTCAGTTGGTTGGCGTTTGGTTACCACTTGCCAGTCAGCTGGGCTTTCTTTGATCACGTCTTGGTTTTGAACGAGGAGTCCACCAACAACACCTGTGTATTCCGCTTCCACTTCACTAGCATCTTGTGCGTCAAATGGCAAGGCAAGAATGCGCAAGTTTTTCTTTTTGTTGGTCAAAATGGCTAGCGCTTCATCGGTATAGCTCGGTGCGATGATGATCTCGAGGAAAACGCCGTGCATCTTCTCAGCTGTCGCAGCATCTACCTCACGGTTGAGAACGACGATACCACCAAAGATAGACACTGGGTCAGACTCATAAGCGTAGTTCCAAGCAGTCTCGATATCGTCAGCTTGACCAATCCCACATGGGTTCATGTGTTTGAGAGCTACAACCGTTGGACGTTCTTTGAAATCACGGATAATACGAATGGCAGCATCCGCATCGCGAATGTTGTTAAAGGACAATTCCTTGCCGTTAAGCTGTTTGGCTGATGCAATGGAGTAATCCGTTGGCAAGGCTTTTTGGTAGAAGTCCGCATCCTGTTGAGGATTTTCACCGTAACGCATGGCTTGTTTGAGGTCATAAGTCAAGGTCAGTTTTTCAGGCTTTTCTTCACCCACTTGAGCTGTGAAGTATTCTGCGATCAAGGCATCATAAGCCGCTGTGTGACGGAAAACCTTGGCTGCCAAACGTTGGCGAGTTTCGTAACTTGTTTCACCATTTGCTGCCAATTCTTCAAGAACCACAGCATAGTCAGCAGGGTCTACCACAACTGTCACGCTGGCATGGTTTTTAGCCGCTGAACGAAGCATGGATGGCCCACCGATATCAATATTTTCAACTGCGTCAGCGTACGTCACGTCTGGTTTGAGGATTGTTTCCTTGAAAGGATAGAGGTTGACCACTACAAGGTCGATAAGCTCGATCTTATTGTTCTTAGCCGCCTCAAGGTGGCTATCGAGATCACGACGAGCTAGGAGCCCACCATGGATATTTGGGTGAAGGGTCTTGACACGACCGTCCATCATTTCTGGGAAGCCCGTCACATCATCAATTGCAATGGTCTCCACCCCAGCATTGTCAAGGGCAACTTTGGTACCACCTGTTGAGATAATCTCCCAACCAAGTTTTTTAAGTTCTTGGGCAAATTCAACAATGCCCGCTTTGTCTGAGACGCTGATTAAGGCGCGTTTAGTCATGTTATTTCCTTTCATTTACTTATCCAACAATTCTCTAATAACCTCTGGATACAACTTGTACTCCGCTTTATGAATCCGAGCTTCAAAGCTTTCGAGGGTATCATCAGCTAGACGTGGCACACGGACTTGTTTGATGACCTTTCCTGTATCCACACCGGAGTCCACCCAGTGAATGGTCACGCCACTCTCAGTAACACCAGCATTCCAAGCATCCTCAATTCCATGAGCTCCTGGAAATTCTGGCAAGTAGGCTGGATGAATGTTGATAATTCGACCTTCATAGGCCTCCAATAAGGTTGGGCCAACGATTTTCATGTAGCCGGCGAGGCAAACCAAGTCAATCTGATGTTCTTCCAAGAGCTCGACAAGAGCTGCTTCGTAGTCCGCCTTGTTCTCAAACTCCTTGAGTTCAAAAGCATAGGACAGGACGCCGAGCTTATCTGCACGTTCCAGCACATAGGCGTCACGATGGTCTGAAAAGACAAATTCCACCGGAAACTCTTCGGCAATCACCTGAAAATTTGAGCCATTACCAGAGGCAAAAACCGCTATTTTTTTCATTTGATGATGACACTTTCGTTTTCTTTCTTGACGATGCGACCAATTTCATAAACTGGTTCATCCAGCAATTCCTTGACGCGATCTACATTTTCAGGGCTAACTGCCAGCATGAGTCCCACACCCATATTGAAGATTTCAAACATTTCTTCATGCTTGATCTGACCGTATTTTTCAAGGGCTTTGAAAATCGGAAGCACTGGAACCTTGTCTTCTTCAATTTCCGCAGCTAGGTCAGCCGCAAACATACGAGGAACATTCTCGATAAAGCCGCCAC
Organism: Streptococcus sp. HMSC077F03; assembly: GCF_001812375.1. Taxonomy (GTDB): domain Bacteria; phylum Bacillota; class Bacilli; order Lactobacillales; family Streptococcaceae; genus Streptococcus; species Streptococcus oralis_S. The sequence continues at coordinate 24,489 of NZ_KV808765.1, read as the reverse complement.
CTGTGATGTGGGCAATGCCGTTGACTAACTCTTCCTTGATGAGTGGCAAGACAGCCTTGACATAGATACGAGTCGGCTCAAGAAGGACTTCCTTGAGTTTCTTGCCTTCCAATTCCGGCAAGACTTCCTCACCTGTGTAGTCGGCAAAAACACGACGCACGAGTGAGTAACCATTTGAGTGAATACCACTCGAAGCAAGCCCGAGAAGGACATCACCTTCAGCTACTTTTGAACCGTCTATGATTTGAGATTTTTCAGCCACACCGACTGCAAAACCAGCCAAGTCGTAGTCATCTTCGCCATACATACCAGGCATTTCAGCTGTTTCCCCACCGATGAGGGCTGCGCCTGCCTGCACACAACCTTCTGCCACACCAGCAACGACTTGTTCTAGTTTAGCTGGTTCATTCTTCCCTGTCGCCACATAGTCAAGGAAATAGAGGGGCTCCGCACCTGCAGCGATGATATCATTGACACACATGGCCACACAGTCCTGACCGATGGTATCATGCTTGTCGTATTTGATGGCCAACATGAGCTTGGTTCCGACACCATCAGTCCCTGAGATCAAGACCGGCTCTTTGACACCTGTTTTTGAAAGGTCAAACATGCCACCGAAACCACCTAGAGCTCCCATAACACCTGCACGCTCCGTACGAGCTACATGCTTTTTAATCCGTTCAACAACTTCATAACCCGCTTCAACATCTACACCCGACTGGGCGTACGCATTTTTATTTGCCATTTTATTTTTCCTTTTCTTTGAGAAGATTGCGACGTATTTTTAGATAAACAATTATTTTATCTAAAAATACTAGTCAGGGCTCTAGCTTTGGTCCCATAGGGCAAAGCGTCTACTGACAAATGCTTTAGCTTTTAGTCAGTAGCGAGACGTGGAGCATAAGCATTTTTATTTGTCATCTTTTTTTCTCTTCCTTTCCTTTCATGGAGAGCCTTTATCCGCCTATTTGTAAAAACTGGTCTTTTCTTCCAAACTTCTACGATAGTCTTCCTCATAGTCGTAGAGAGGAGTTGGGTAGTCGCCGTCAAAGTAAGCTACACAGAGACCACCGTTTGGCGCATCTGTTTCGATGCCGATAGAATCAATCAAGCCATCAATCGAAAGATAGGTCAGGCTATCCGCACCAATGATTTGGCGAGTTTCTTCGACCGTATGATTGGCCGCAATCAGCTCCTGACGCGTCTGGATATCAATCCCGTAAAAACATGGATAAGCTAGCGCTGGACTGCCAATAGCAACATGAACCTCAGACGCACCTGCTTCTTTCAAAAGCTGAACGATACGGCGAGAGGTTGTCCCACGAACAATGGAATCATCAATCATCACCACACGTTTGCCTTTGACAACGCCTGAAACAGCAGACAGTTTCATCCGCACTCCTTGCTCCCGCAATTCTTGAGTCGGTTGGATAAAGGTGCGTTGGGTGTATTGGTTTTTGATGAGACCCATTTCATTTGGCAGACCAGATTCTTCTGCAAATCCCATAGCTGCGCTGAGCGAGGAATTTGGCACACCGACCACAATATCTGCTTCGTGCTTGAACTCACGCGCTAATTGGGCCCCCATACGTTTGCGAGCTGTATGGACATTAACACCATGAATATTAGAGTCAGGACGGGCAAAATAGATATACTCCATAGAGCAGATCGCCAACTGGGTATCATTCGTATAGCTATCGTACTGAATCCCATTGTCATCCACAATCACAATTTCCCCTGGTTTCACATCACGAATCCACTCGGCACCAATGACTTCAAAAGCACAGGTTTCTGACGAAACGACCACCGCTCCGTTTGCCATTTTCCCAATAGAAAGTGGACGAAAACCATTAGGATCAAGAGCCGCAATCAACTTGTCCTCAAACAGCAGGATATAAGCAAATCCACCTTTGACAAGGCTAAGCGCCTCTTTGATTTTGCCCATCAAGTTGGGATTGTGACTCCGACGAATGAGGTGAGCCAAGATTTCCGAGTCCGAAGTTGAACTGAAAATAGCTCCTCTTTGTTCCAATTCTTGCTTGAGCGATTCGGCATTGGTCAAGTTTCCGTTGTGAGCAAGTCCAAACTGCATATCATGAAAGCGGAAGAGGAAGGGCTGAATGTTATCCACAGAAGCTTCGCCAGCAGTCGCATAACGCACATGCCCAATCGCGCTCGTTCCTGTCAATTTATCCAAATTAGCAGGATTTCTGAACACTTCTGATAAAAGCCCCATATCACGATGGCGCTTCAATTGCCCCTGATCATTGGAAAGGATTCCTGCCCCCTCCTGACCACGGTGCTGAAGACTGTGGAGACCAAAATAGGTCAATTTAGCAGCATCTGGATGTCCCCAGATACCGAAAACACCACATTCTTCATTAAGAGATTTTACTTCGTATGTCATTTTTTATACCTTTTATTTCCCTGTGAAATAACGCACAGCCGACGCGAACAGGTGCTGGTCTTTATTTCCTGGGATGTTTTGGAAGAGACCGTCTTCATAACGTTCTGAGTGTCCCATCTTACCGATGATTTGACCATTCTTGCTAGTAATTCCTTCGATGGCATTTACAGAACCATTAGGATTGTACTTAGAGTCCATGCTTGGTTTTCCGTCAAAGTCAACGTATTGGCTGAAAATTTGTCCATTGTCACGGAGTTCCGCAAATTCCTCAGCTGTCACGACAAATTTCCCTTCACCGTGCGAAACAGGAATAGCGTGGATATCACCCACCTGCACGCCAGCCAACCATGGTGAGTTGGTATTGGCAATCCGAGTTTCCACCATCTTGGCCACGTGTTGGTTGGCATCATTGTAGAAGAGGGTTGGACTCGTACTGCTGGCATCCTCGAAGTTTCCGTATGGAAGAAGACCTGATTTGACCAAGGCCTGGAACCCATTACAGATACCAATAATCAAGCCACCACGAGCGATAAAGCTATCAATCGCTACACGCACTTTTTCATTAAGCAAAATATTGACGATAAACTTAGCTGAGCCATCTGGTTCATCCGCAGCTGAGAAACCACCGGCAAAGAAGAGAATGTTAGCCTTGCCGATATTGTCAACCATAGTTTCAACTGACTTGACAATGGCTTCTCCATTCAAGGTCACAAATGGCACTAAGTTGACATCTGCACCTTCTTTTTCGAAGGCCTTGGCTGAATCATATTCTGAGTTGGTTCCTGGGAAGACTGGGATGTAAACCACAGGTTTTTCAACTCTTTCTTTAGCTTTGATAACTGCATCAGAAGCGACAGCTGGAACTTCTTCCAGTTCTTTAGCTTGGGCAAATTCAGTTGGGTAAACTTCTTCCAGTTTCCCTTGGAAGGCACTGTCAAGTTTCTGTCCATCTAGCTTCACACCGTTGACAAGGAGTGTAAAGTCTACTTTCGTTTGACCAATCTTCTCCACTCCAATGATTTCTTCAGGAGATGTGAAGACAAATCCGCCTAGCTGAGCTGTCAAAGAACTTTCAAGTTCAGGCAAGGTTACCTCTGCACCGATATGGTTCCCAAAGGTAGCAAGAGCCAAGCTTTCAAGGACACCGCCATATTTGACAGCTGATGCAGATGTCACTTTGTGATCAGCTTGGATAGCTTCAAATTGAGCAAAATTAGACTTGATAAGATCAAAATCAATCTCTTGTGCCAAAGATTGACCTGGGATGTAGTAGATATTTTCACCAGCAGTCTTGAACTCAGGAGAGAGCACCTTACGGCTATCTGCCGTCGTCACCCCAAAGGCAACCAAGGTTGGCGGTACAGTCAATTCTTCAAAAGTACCAGACATAGAGTCCTTACCACCGATAGATGGCAAACCAAGCTGGATTTGTGCTTCGATAGAGCCTAGAAGAGCTGCTACTGGCTGACCAAAACGCTCAGCTTGCTTGTCCATTCGCTCAAAATACTCTTGGTATGAGAAGCGAGCCTTGGACCAGTTTGCACCAGCAGCTACCAAACGAGCAGTCGCTTCGATTACTGCATAGGCAGCGCCATGGTATGGAGACCATTCTGCTACATAAGGGTTAAAACCTTGAGCCATGACTGATGCAGTGTGAGTTACACCGTGTTGAACTGGCAATTTCTGCACAGATGCCTCAGTTGGTGTGAGTTGGTAGCGACCACCAAGTGGGTGATTGACCGTTGAACGACCGACCGAACAGTCAAAGATGGTTTGCAATCCTTTTTGACTCGCATGGTTGAGATCAGATAGAACCGCAAGGGTATCTGCTTCAAGTGTGTCAACGCTTGTTGTGCGTTCTTCTGGAAGTTTGACACCCTTGTCTACCACCTTGGCATCAACGACTACGCGCACACCGTTGGTATCAAGGAAACGACGTTCCAAGTCGACGATGGTTTCACCATTCCAGTGCATGACTAGATTTGGTTTTTCAGTCACTGTCGCAACCACAACAGCGTCAATATTTTCTTTGTTACATTCCGCAACAAAGGCATCTACGTCCTCAGGACGAACCACCACAGCCATCCGTTCTTGTGATTCAGAAATAGCAATTTCGGTACCGTTCAATCCTTGGTATTTAAGAGGAACCTTGTTGAGGTCGATTTCAAGACCGTCTGCCAATTCACCGATGGCTACACAGACACCACCAGCACCAAAGTCGTTGGATTTCTTGATAAGACGAGTGACATCACCATTACGGAAAAGACGTTGAATCTTGCGTTCTTCGATGGCATTCCCCTTTTGGACCTCAGCACCAGCAGTCTCTACAGACTCAACTGTTTGAACCTTAGAAGATCCCGTTGCACCACCGACACCATCACGCCCAGTCTTACCACCTAGCAAGATAATCACGTCACCGGCTTCCGGTTTTTCACGGACTACATTTTCCTTAGGAGCAGCACCAACAACGGCACCTAGCTCCATGCGTTTAGCCACAAACCCTGGGTGGAAGTATTCACGAACGTAAGTCGTCGCCAGACCAATCTGGTTACCATACGAAGAATAACCATGAGCCGCTGTCTTCGAAATGACTTGTTGTGGCAATTTACCAGCGCGAGTTTCCGAAATTGGAGCTGTAATATCACCAGCACCTGAGATACGCATAGCTTGGTAAACGTAGGAACGGCCTGACAATGGGTCACGAATGGCACCACCGATACAAGTAGCCGCGCCACCAAATGGTTCAATCTCAGTTGGGTGGTTGTGGGTTTCGTTTTTAAACATGAGGAGCCAAGGTTCCTTGACACCATCAACGTCCACTTCGATTTCAACCGAGCAGGCATTGATTTCGTCTGACACTTCCATGTCGTCCAAACGCCCATTAGCACGCTCATAACGACCAAAAATAGTCGCCATATCCATCAAGGTTTGTGGCTTTTCAGACCGACCTAGTTCATCACGCATGGCAATATACTTGTCATAAGTCGCCTGCAATTGCTTTTGGAATTTAGAAGCTGAGAAGTCAATGTTTTTCAACTCGGTCTCAAAAGTCGTGTGACGGCAGTGGTCAGACCAATAAGTATCCAACACCTTGAGCTCAGTCTCAGTTGGCACGCGCCCGATTGACTTGAAGTAGTCTTGGATAAAGAGCAAATCATCCACTTCCATGGCCATCCCTTGCTCTGCCTTGAAGCGAGCAAAGTCTTCTGCCGTATAACTTTCAAAGAAAGTCAATTTAGGAATGGTCTTGTCCGACTCTGAAAATTCTTGCTTGGCAATTCCTGTCGTGATGTCCTTGAAACGAGAATCCACTGGGTTGAGCAAGTAGTTCTTGACCGCTTCCAACTCAGTCGCATCAATATCTTTATTAACCAAGTAAAGTTGGGCTGTGTTGACTGTCACATCACTCGAACTCCCCAGCAAAAGCAAGGCTTCCTGTGAAGAAGCCGCACGCTGGTCAAACTGCCCTGGCAAACTTTCAATGGCAAAGAAAGCATAGTTAGCAAGGTCCGCCTGCACGGCTGATTCATCCAAGACATGGTCTGTTACCTGCTCAGAGAAGATGTGTTTTTCCGCAGGTGCAAACAAGTCCTCTGCCAAATCTAAGACATCATAAACTTGCACAATGCGAATACTTTTCAAAGTTGACAGTCCCAAGTTGTGCTGGAGCTCCCTTACCAAACTCTCTGATTTAACCTGAAAATCAGCCTTTTTCTCAACAAAAATACGTTTATCCATCAATTCTTATTCCTTTATTTCAGCTCTTGCAATATTACCAAACGAACTTGAGAGTCTTGCAAACAGATTATTTCAATTCCTGCAATTTCTCCCAGACAATCTCATAAACGTCGGTTAGTTCTCCCAATCCCCTACGAAAAACATCCTTGTCCATGTGGTTGCCATCTGCATCCCACAAACGGCAGTTATCTGGTGAAAACTCGTCTGCCAAGATAATCTTGCCATCCTTGTCAAAACCGAACTCTAGCTTAAAGTCAATCAATTTAAGGCCAATCTCAGCAAACCAAGCTTTCAAAAGCTCATTGATACGACGCGTCTCTTCCTTCAAGTAAGCAATCTGCTGGTCATCCGCAATTTTTAGGAATTTCACATGCTCATCATTGATAAAAGGATCATCCAAATCGTCATTTTTATAGTAAAATTCGACAATTGGAGTCTCAAATGCGATACCTTCTTCTACGCCAAAACGTTTTGAAAAGGAACCAGCCGTGTAGTTGCGGAGCACAACTTCCAAAGGAATAATCTCCACCTTTTTATTGAGTTGTTCCGTGTCTGAAAGTTTCTCCACAAAATGAGTCGCTACACCAGCCGCATTTAATTTCTCAAAAATAAAAGATGAAATCTGATTATTTAACACTCCCTTGCCCGCAATCTGCTCCTTCTTGACACCGTTGAAGGCAGTTGCTTGGTCCTTGTAAGTTGAAATAATGAGATTTTCATCCTCAGTTGTATAGATATCCTTGGCTTTTCCCGAATAGATCAGTTGTTTTGACATTTTAAAGTTCGCCTTTCGTTTTACTTGAGCACATTCTACCACAAAAGCATGGAAAATTCAAGGTTTTTACGAATAAATAACGTTTTCCTATTTTAAGCGTAAAGAAAAACTGCAAGATAAGCTCTTCTTACAGTTTTAAAATCATTTATCCTCTGAAAAACACGAATATTACCCTTTATTCAAAAATTGATCCCAAAAATAACGGAGATAGCTTTTCTTTCCCGTAATCATCTGCAGGCGGCCTTCTAAACCATAGCGAAGTTTTTCAGCCTGCTCAGAAGTCAGATGGGTCTCCGCCTCAATTTTAAAGAAATTCCCTTTTTCAGTCTTTGTAGCTGTCGCATCGATACTTGTAATCGTAGAATCCAGGAAAATTTGATTCTTCGCATCATTAGTCGTAGTATAACGAACAGAGTCCCCAATCTTGACTCTAGCAACATCTTTTGAACTGAGATAAGCTGTGAGTTTGGTTTTCCCTTCTTTTTCCAAGGATGGGTAGAGTTGGGCTAGCAGGGTTCCTTCTGCGACCATCGTAGATTCACTAGTCTCAGGATTGAGGTGAAGCACCCCATCCTCACTTGCTGTAATCTTCCCTTTATCTAGGAGACCTCCCTGTACCTTCTTACCCGATTCCGCCTCCAAAATTTTCTGATCCAAAAGAGTTAATTCCTGACCGACTTTGACTAAGTGCTGAGATTTGAGCGATTCCAGTTGACTATCCAGTCCCGTTGCATGAGCCTGTTGAGCTCCAGAACCCGCATACTGTACACGATACGTAGCTAGACTGGACTCTAGCTGAGCAATTTGTGCATCCACTTGCGCAATAACCTGCGATTTAGCTTGCGGATCTTCTTCACCTTGATTTTTATAGGTCTGATAAAAAGAGTAGGCTGGATTCTGACTATCCAGTTGATCTCCCTTTTCAATCGCTGACTTTGCTGTTTTATAGTCTCGAATTTTATCCTCTGTTTGACTGATAAGATTGCCAATCTCGGCCTGGCTCTGACTTGCTGCCGCATTTTGAGAGGAGATGCTGGCATTTTGCTGAGAAACATTACTCCTAAGACTACTAGCTTGGCTGAGATAGTCTCGAAACATCTCCTGATAACCAAACTTATCCGCCTCTGGAAATTGATCACTCCCCTCTTTCAAACTGGATTGCAAATACCCCAACTGCTTTTTTTGATCCTTTAACATCTCCAATTGACTGGCATATGCCTCAACCTGGACAGCTTCCGCACCTTGCTGGTACTGAACGAGGAGTTCCCCCTGCTTGACTAGTTTGTTTTCTTCCAGATAATTTGCCACAATGCGTTGATTGCTAGTCGACTGGATATTGGCAATGATCCGACTAGGTTCGACAGTCGCTCTGGTAGACAAACTAATCTCTTTCTCTGCAAAAACTGCAAATCCCAGTAAAAACATGAGCAGAAGTGACATAGGTAAAATCACCCGACTGGAAAAATTATGGTAACGACGATTATAAAACTCCGCACTTTCTAAAAATTCTGATTTCATCTTCTCCTCTTTCTAGCTATTCACCAAATGGGCATAAAAGCCATCCTGTGCAAGCAAGTCTGCATGGGTACCCTCTTCGACAATCTTGCCCTGATCCAAGACAACAACCTTCTCTGTCCGCTCTGCAATGGTCAAGCGATGGGCAATGAAAATCAAGGTCTTATCTAAAGCCATGAGATTATCGACAATTCGCTTCTCTGTCAAAATATCCAAACTGCTGGTCGCCTCGTCCAAGATCAAGACAGGTGCATCCGTCAAGAGAGCACGCGCCAGAGCGATTCTCTGCCGTTGCCCACCTGAAATTCCAGCCCCATCCGAAGTCAATTCTGTCTGATAATTCAGAGGCATGCGCTCAATATCCTCCCGAATCTCTGCCAACTCGACTGCTCGTAAGATATCTTCCTGAGTCGTCCCCTCCTTGGCTCCAAGGAGAAGATTCTCCAAAATCGTTCCGTTAAAGACATAGGGCTGTTGAGGCAGGTAGTTGATATACTGACGCAAAGCCTTTTTGTCAATCTGATTAAGATTGACACCACCCAGACTAATCTCTCCCTGACTTGGGTCGTAAAAATTAACCATCATTTTGGCTAAGGTGGTCTTACCCGAACCTGAAATCCCCACAAAAGCTATCTTAGACCCTTGTGGAATGGTCAAATTGATATCCGACAAGACGTCACGACCATAGCCATACTTGTAGTGAACCTGCTTGAAGGTCATCTCTCCCTTCATCATGCTCAAATCTTCTACCGTTTTCTTCTCCTCAAACTCCGAAGCTACTAGATAAACCTCGTTCAGACGATTATTGGCAACCTGCGCTGTCTGAAGTTTGGTTTGTAGGTTAATGATATTTTCCAAAGGATTGGTAAAGTAAACAAGCAAAGTATTATAGGTAATCAGCTGGCCCAAACTCATTTTTCCATCCATGACAAGAATAGCTCCCAGCCAGAGAACGGCAACATTGAGCAGGAGCTGGGCAACTTTTTTCAGAGCCTTTTGCTGACTTTCTGCCCGACTATAGGCAAAGGATTTTTTCAGATAAGCTACAAATTCCTTGTCAATCTTTTGGTAACGCTGACTTTCACTGGTCAAAGATTTAACAGTCTCAATACCGTTGATGTCCTCGATAATAGAAGAAGACAGAACCGCATTAGCTTCCATGGTATCCCGATTCATCTTTTCAAACGGCTTCATAAAGGCAAAGATAATCACTGTATAGATAGGAAGCGCAAGTAGACTAATGAAAAAGAGCGTCATATTTTGTGAAAACAAGACAAGCGAGATAATCAAAATCGTCGACACATCTAGGAAAATCGACAGAATGGTCGAAGCTAGCGCGTCAATGATACTGTTAGCATCCGTGAAACGAGACACGATTTCTCCTGTCCTGCGTGTCGCGAAAAAGGACATCGGCAGATGAAAAACATGCTTGATGTAGGACAAAATCACATCGATGGACAACCGTTGACCCAGAACAAGTAAGAGGTATTCCTGCGCATAAGACAAAATCTGCTGGAGAATATAGACGATGACTAGTCCTATTGAGATGATGCCCAGCGTCGAGCGCATCTGGTCTGGCACGTAACTATCAATGATGGACTGAAGATAGTAGGAACCCACGATATTGATCAAGGTTACCAAGAGTGTCGCTAGGACGATATTGGTAATTAAGCCACGCTGTTTGAGTAAGATTGGCAAGAAGGATAGGAGACCCTGTTTTTTCTCCTTATGGGGTTTATAGTCCGGAGATGGCGCCATAAAGAGACTGACTCCTGTCCATTCTTGCGCAAACCGCTCACGAGAAATCTTGGTCAGCTTGATACCAGGATCTGGATCAGCGATATGAATGTGCTTTTTATCCTGACCTATCACCACATAGTAGTGGAGCAACTTCCCTTCCTTGAGCACATGAGCCACAAAAGGAAAGGTCAAATCTGGCAGATCAAAGAGCGTCATATCCGCCTTGATAGCCCGCGTCTCAAACCCAATCTCCTCTGCCACCTTTACAAGTCCCAAAGCGGTCGTCCCATCCATGGTCGTCTTGGCTAACTCTCGTAGATGAGCCAAGGAGTAATAACTACCGTAGTAGCCAAATACCATAGCCAAGGAAGCCACGCCACAATCCATCTGATCCACCTGGGGACGATAGTGCCTTTTCCCAAATTTCATATCCATCTCCTTTTTTCTAACAATCTCTTAAAAACTTTGTAAGATTATTTTAACCAAATAAGGATAAAAACAGGAAAATATTCCTAAATAAACCATTTTTGCGCCTAAAACGCACTTTAAAAAGCATAAACTATCATTTAAATGTAAAAAGCAGAACAAAAGTTCTGCCTGCTTAAAGTAACCGTTAAAAAATGAATGCCCAGAAATAAACTATTCTGAAATGATATTCTCTTTACTTCTATAAAGTGAGATAAATGTCATCAAAAATAATGAAATCGTAGGTAGATCAAAACATTCAAACCATGTAGGTAGATGTATCTTGTTTATATCGGCCACGATTCTAATCATTAGATAAGCCATCGAGCTAAATAATACAGTGGTCTCTGGCCAAGTTTTTTCTAGTAATTGAACAACTTTCATCTCAAACTCCAATCTGATGGTCCATCAATTCCCACTCGTACTTTCTTTTGTTTTGTACTTGTATCCTAGATAAAACAGACCAAGCAGAATTGGATAGGTTTCTGGATAAAACAGAGTATTGATCGGATTTTTCATAATCAAATACGTTGCGATATAAAGAATAATCGATACGACAAAATACCCCTCAGCAAATCCTAATAAGATTTTTTTCATAGCAGACTCCTATTTACATGCACAAAATCCTTTTCATTCAGATTGATCTTTTATAGTTTTGATTATTTTTCGTCAAATCCTTACAAAAAATACCAAAATAGCTCGAAGCAAGCAAACCAACTACAGTCCATTGCCAATCAAAGGATACTAATGAACCTGTACGAATCAGATGAAGCGCGAGATTGAGAGCTATAGCCGACAAAGGAATTACAGTAGCTAATTTAGGTAAGAGTGTATTGAGATTTAGGTTACGATTCATAGTTAATTTCCTTCTATATTTAGATTAACGTCTACTTCCTAGATAACGCCCATACATATAAGCAGCTACTCCTAATACACCCCAAGCTATTGCTGTGGAAGTAGTGACAATGAAGCCTCCTTCAGTAAGAGCCAAATCTTCTTCTGTCATGATATCAAATTTTTTATCCATTTCTTTCATTTTTCTCTCTCCTTTTTAAATAATACTGGCTAATCCAATAGCTACTCCAACCAAAATCCCTACTATTCCTAAATTAGTTCTTATTTCATTGATAATAACTAAAAGATGACTATTCAATAGCAGTTGCCATACACTAAAAATAGTTCTCTTTAAACCTTGTCTTTAGCTAAATCCAAGTAACTCATCATCAAAATAAGGATCGGAACAACTAATTCTGTTTGGAAATATTTTTCAACATTAAAGGTGATTACATTTAAATCTCCCAATATGCAAAGCACTCCAAAAATAATTAGAACTGCTCCCATTACATTTTTTAGATTTTTCATACAATTCTACTTTTATCCAAATTTACGTTTTAAATCTTGACCAATTAATCGACCACCAAGGAAAATTGCTACTCCTCCAGCAATCATGGCTATGGTAATTAAGCCACCTTCTGTATTCATCAATTCTTCTTCTGTCAATTCTGTCCATTTATTTAAATTCATTTTTTCTCTCCTTATTATTACATAAAATAGCCCCAAGCAATACCACCAATTAGTAAGACACCTCCTACAACTACAGCGGTAACCGACCCCCCATTCACATCCGTCAACTCTTCTTCTGTAAGAGCTACAAAGTTCTGTTCCATGTTGTCAAAGTTTGTCATCTTTCTTCTCCTCTATATTTTTCTATATATCTAATCTTTAACCTCTAAGCCACTTAAATAGCCAGATTGGGTAAATTACTGAAATCATTTTCTTCTCTCCTTTCTTTTCTTCTCACTTATCTATTCGAAAAACAATTCGAAAATGAACAATTCATTCATTTTTATTTTAAAAACCACTTAATAAACCACGGATAAAAACCGGTCACATACATAAACGTTCCTCCTTTTTCTTTCTCATCTCTTTATTCGCAATTTCTACTAAAAGTTTCTCTTTTTTCCGCAAATAAAAAAACAACATGACTTGCATGTTGCTTTTGGCTATTTTTTATCTTTAATAATTGCTACTACATCCGCTACACTTTGAAGTTGATCGATTTCCTCATCAGTGATTTCGATACCAAATTCATCTTCTAGTGTCAAGACAAACTCCATCAAATCCACTGAGTCCGCATCTAGATCGTCTTTCAAACTTAAGGCTTCTGTTACGTCAAAGTCTTCTCCCTGTCTCTCTTGGATAATGGTTACAATACGGTCAAAAATTTCTTTTTCTGTCATCTTTTTTATTCTCCTGAAAATTCACGCGCAGTTTGAGCAACTACGTCTGTTTCTAGCATAGTACGAATCTGACGAATCGTACTGTACACAGCCTTAGCATCACTTGAGCCATGAGTTTTTACAACTGGCGCCTTGACGCCAAACAAGACTGCTCCTCCAACATCTGAATAGTTGAGCTGTGTCTTCAACCCCTTAAGACTATCCTTGAGAAGTAGAGCACCTAGCTTCGCTCGAAGACCACCACCTGTAATAGCTGTCTTGAGCAAGCCCATAATTCCCATGGCTGTCCCTTCAATGGATTTGAGAACAGCGTTTCCCGTGAAACCATCTGTCACGACAACATCCGCAACGCCATTCATCAGATCACGCGCTTCCACGTTTCCGATAAAGTTCAAACTTTCATCAGCTACTAGCAATTCGTAAGTTTCCTTACGAAGCGGGTCGCCCTTGCTGCTTTCTGTTCCATTGTTGAGTAAACCAACACGTGGTTTCGAAACCCCACGAACATTTTTCGCATAGAAGGAACCCAAAACAGCGTATTGGTGCAGATGATGGGCTGTATTTTCCGCATTGGCTCCAAGATCTAGCATGTCAAAGCCTTTGCCATCAATGGTCGGTAAGGTCGACATGAGTCCAGGACGGTCGATATTCTTGATACGACCTACAATGAAGAATCCTGCAGCCAACAAGGCACCTGTATTCCCAGCCGAGAGGACAGCGTCTGCCTCTCCTTCTTTGACTGCCTTAGCCGCTAATACCATACTGGCATTTTTCTTCTTACGAATAGCTTTTGTAGGTTCATCATCAAAATCAATCTTCTCATCCGTATGGATAATGCTGACGCGTTCTGTCGCTGTTAGATATTGCTTGATTTTGCTTTCGTCTCCATAGAGTTGAATCTCAATATCTGAAAAGTCAGCAAGGGCTTGATTGACACCCTCAACGATGGCTTGAGGTGCGTAATCGCCCCCCATAGCATCTACTGCAATTTTTTTCATTTGTTTTCCTCTTTTAGTAATTGTCCCCAGTCTGCTAGGGAATCAATAAATTTCTTTGATTTAAGGTGAATCCCAACGTACTCTTCGTAGAGTTGATCCATAAACTTGCGTAGCTCTTGCTTGATTTCTGCCTTAAGCGAAATGGTCTCCAAGGTTTCAAAATCAATGGCTTGAAATTGATTGAGCAGATAAGGGATATTGGGATTGAGATGACAACGTCTCTCATCCTCATGATAATGCTCTGGGCAAAGGCAGGCTCCATATTTGAAAGAAAAGTCAAAGGCCTGACCCACCCGATGGCAAAAGACACACTCATTAAAATTAAGGCTGATTCCAAATCGAGTCAAGATTTGAATTTCAAAAATATTGGTTAAGACCTGATAATCTATCCCTGCTTCCATCAACTCCAGAGTCTTTCTCAAGAAAGCAAACAAGGGAGCATCCTGCTGATTATCCTGCAAACTAACATCTGCAAGAGCTGCCACATAGGTAGCATAGGCCATAACAAAGAGATCACTATTAATCTTTGGAAAGGTCATCACCTCATGGTAGTCCTCGATGTAGCTAAGCCCGTCATCATTGATTCGCAAGAGAAATCGTGCCAACACCAAGGGCTGAATAACCGGAGCTAGTTTGGACTGGCCAGCGTGTTTGACGAAAAACATGCGCTTGCCCGCCTGCTCGGTAAAAATTTTGACTAGCTTGTCATCCTCACGAAAGTTACGATTGTAGAGTACGAGACCTTGACTCGTGATAGACTGAATCATGCTTCTCTCATGTACTCCTCAAGTCGTTTCATGGCCTCTCTGATCGTTTCCATGCTGGCTGCATAAGATAGACGAACATAGCCTTCCCCATAACGTCCAAAGGCGGCACCAGGGATAAAGGCAACGGCCTTCTTATAGGCAAAATCCTTCAGAAAAGCAAAGGAGTCTTGATTGTAGCCCGCTGGAATCTTAGCAAAGATATAGAAGGCCCCATCTGGTTTGATAATCTCAAAACCAAGAGCAGTCATCTTTTCGATGATATAATCACGACGCTGGATGTATTCCTTTTTCATAGGCTCTGCGTCATTTTTACCAGCGGTCAAAGCCTCCACCGCAGCATGCTGAGCCATCGTATTTGCAGCAGTAACCAAATACTGGTGACTCTTGATTAACTGAGCTGTGAAAACCGCAGGAGCAAAGATAAAACCTAAACGCCAACCTGTCATAGCATGAGACTTAGACAAACCATTGATAATAATAGCCTGGTCTCTCAGCATAGTTCCCAGAGATACATGAGCTTCCCCTGTATAGGTTAATTCTGAGTAAACCTCATCACAGATAACAAAAATCTCATACTTGCGTAAAACGTCTGCCAAGGCTTCCAACTGCTCCCGACTATAGGTAATTCCTGTCGGATTAGCTGGATAGTTGAGAATGACAGCTTTGAGCTTGTCCCCTTGCTCCAAAATGGCCTTTTCCAACATCTCAGGAGTCAAGACAAAACCATTTTCAGTTGTATCAATCTCGACAATCTCTGCCCCAACCAGATTGACAATCGGTTCATAGCCTGGATAGGCAGGAGCTGGCAAGAGCACCTTGTCCCCCTCTTCCAAAATAGCTGTCAAAGTAGCAGATAAAGCCTCTGTCGCCCCAATTGTAACCAAAATTTCATTTTCAGGATTATAATCTAGCTGGTATTTTTCTTTTACAAAGTCGCTAGCAGCCTGGCGCAAGGTCAGTAAACCGCTCATCCCTGTATAGTAGGATTGGTTCTGGTCAATGGCCCGCTTGGCTGCCTCCTTGATATGATCTGGCGTTGTAAAATCAGGTTCCCCCAAGGTCAAACGCAAGACCCCAGGAATCTCTGTAATTGCCTGGTCAAACTGGCGAATCAAGGAAACTTGAATCTTGTCTAACTGTTTATTAAAGCGTTTGGTTAAGTCCATAGATATCCCCCTTGCTTACAGAACATAGTACTATTATACTACAAAAGCTTCCTGACCGCAAAATCCATCTGAAACCCGCATTTTTCACTTTCTGTTTTACTTTTCTTCTCGACAGGACTATAATAATAAGTGCTTATTTTCGGAGGTTTATATGTCATTTTTATCAAAAAATGGAGCAGGAATCTTGGCCTGCCTTCTCATTTCTATCGTATCTTGGTTCCTGGGAGGATTTTTCCCCGTGGTGGGTGCACCTGTCTTTGCAATTTTTGCTGGAATGCTCCTCCACCCCTGGCTCTCACCCTACAAACAACTAGATGCAGGTTTGACCTTTAGTTCAAAGAAATTGCTCCAGTATGCCGTTATCTTACTCGGTTTTGGTCTCAATATCTCGCAAGTCTTCGCAGTTGGACAATCTTCACTCCCTGTCATCCTTTCCACCATTTCGATTTCCTTGATTGTTGCCTACCTCTTCCAGCGTTTCTTTGCGCTAGACACAAAACTGGCTACCTTGATTGGAGTGGGGTCTTCTATCTGTGGTGGCTCTGCCATTGCTGCGACAGCGCCCGTTATCCATGCCAAGGAAAAAGAAGTTGCCCAATCCATCTCCGTTATCTTTTTCTTCAATGTCTTGGCTGCGCTCATCTTTCCAACTCTAGGAACCTGGCTTCACTTATCAAATGAAGGCTTCGCCCTCTTTGCAGGAACTGCGGTCAATGACACTTCCTCTGTAACGGCTACCGCCAGCTCCTGGGACAGTCTTTACCAAACCAATACCCTTGAGTCTGCAACCATTGTGAAACTCACACGCACCCTTGCCATTATTCCTATCACGCTCTTTCTCTCCTATTGGCAAAGCCGCCAACAAAAAAATAAACAAGGCGTACAACTGAAAAAAGTTTTCCCACTTTTTATCCTTTATTTTATCCTGGCCTCTCTCTTAACGACTCTCCTTACCTCTCTCGGTGTGTCTAGTAGCTTCTTCACCCCTCTCAAACAACTCTCCAAATTCCTCATTATCATGGCCATGAGTGCTATCGGTCTCAAAACCAATCTAGTAGCTATGGTCAAATCCAGCGGTAAATCCATTCTTCTTGGAGCCCTTTGCTGGATTGCCATCATCCTCACCAGTCTTGGCATGCAAGCATTGATTGGTACTTTATAATACAAAAAGGTAGCCTGCTAGCTACCTTTTTATTGCTCAAGAATTAAGCGAGTATGTTCTCTCTTAATACAGCGATTCATCACGATGTCATCGCATCCTCCAGCACGTAAGATTTCTTCCGCTTCTAGATTTTCAAGTCCCAGTTGTGCCCAAAAAATCTTAGCATCAGCCTTGAGAAAATCACGCGCCACATCTGGTAAAAACTCGCTACGTCGGTATACATTGACGATATCTACAGGGAAAGGAATCTCTTCTAGACTCGCATAAGCCTTCTCTCCCAAGATTTCCCCACCTGCAGCCTTGGGATTAACTGGAATGATTTTATAGCCCCGAGCTTGCATTTCCTTGGTCACTCGATTACTAGTTGTTTCCTCACGGTCAGACAAGCCCACTACCGCTAACGTTTTACTGGTTGCTAGATACTGACGGATCACACCATCACTTGGATTGATAAATTCTTGACTCATAGAAATCCTCCTTTTTTCTCAGTATAGCACATTTTGAAAAGGCTTGCAGATTTTGACTATAAAAATCTCCTAGCAAGAAAAGAAACCTGCTAGGAGTTCTGTCTACTTCAAGTGAAAGATTAAATCTTTTTCTCAATACAAAATAGGGGAGAAAGAGGACGTTTTTCGTGGATACGAATAATAGCATCGCCCAGAAGATGAGCAATCGAAATTTGTTCAATCTTATCAATCAAACGCTCTTCTGGTAGGTAGATAGTATCCAAAACAACCAATTTCTTAATAGCTGATTTTTGGATATTATCCATAGCTGGCCCTGAAAGAACTGGGTGCGTACAGCTTGCGTAAACTTCAACAGCACCTGCTTCAGCAAGAGCATCCGCCGCATGACAAATAGTTCCAGCTGTATCGATCATATCGTCAATCAAGATACAAGTCTTACCTTCTACCTTACCAATGATGTTCATCACTTCACTGGTATTCATCTTGTCTACACTACGGCGTTTGTCAATAATCGCAATCGGAGTTTTCAAAAACTCTGCCAATTTACGAGCACGAGTTACCCCACCATGGTCTGGGCTGACAACCACGTAGTCCGAGCCAACCATGCCACGACGTTCAAAATAGTCCGCAATCAATGGAGCACCCATCAAGTGATCTACAGGAATATCAAAGAATCCCTGAATCTGTGCAGCGTGCAAATCAATCGTCAACAAACGATCTACCCCAGCAACTTCTAGCATGTTTGCAACGAGCTTTGCAGTGATTGGCTCACGCGCGCGCGCTTTTCTATCCTGACGTGCATAGCCATAGTAGGGCATAACAACATTGACAGATTCTGCACTAGCACGCTTCAATGCGTCCACCATAATCAAAATTTCAAGTAAATTATCATTTACAGGTGAACTAGTTGATTGTAGGATAAAGACGTGTTTTCCACGGATTGATTCTTCGATGTTGACTTGAATCTCTCCATCTGAAAATTGGCGAACAGTCGATTTCCCCAACTCTATCCCAATTTCTTGCGCCACACGCTCTGCCAATTCTCTATTAGAAGAAAGGGCAAACAGCTTTAAATCAGAAAAAGACATGATTTCCTCCGGTATTTATGTATCACTTGTTTTTACACAACATTTTCCATCTACCATTGTAGCGCTTTTTCCTTTATTTTTCAATCAAAAATAAAACAAGAGTAAACATTTATACCCTTGTTTTATGCTATTTTATATTAGCTATATTAAACCTAAAAATCCTACATTTTAACAATCGATTTTATGCTAGGATGAAATTTTTTCGAGACAAAGTTAGTATACTTCTCTCATACTTCCTGTATCCACATCATAGACAGCACCTGAAATAACCACATCATCAGGAATCAGTGGAGATTCTCGAAGCAATTGCATATCCTCTCTCACACTCTCTTCAACATCCTGGAATGGTAAAAAGTCTTGATCAGACACATCGACTCCGAGCTCGTGTTTCAAATGTTCATGAAAACTTTCATTTTGAAAGGTTTGAGCTCCACAGTCTGTATGGTGAAGCACCACAATCTCTCTTGTCCCCATTTGTTGCTGGGAAATCACCAGTGAACGAATCATGTCCTCAGTTACTCGACCACCCGCATTCCGCAAGATATGAGCATCCCCAAGGGCCAAACCTAGAGCTTGCGCAACGTGTAGACGTGAGTCCATACAGGTCACGATAGCTACTCTGGTTTTGGGTTTAAGTGGCAGATTTAACTGCCCATGTAGGGCAACATAAGCCTGATTGGCTTGCATAAACTGTTCAAAATACGACACGATTCCCTCCTCAAAAATTTGATAATCAAATATTTCTCCTATCTTATCATTTTTAAGAGGATTTGTCACGGATTATGCAAAGACCTTTTTCAAAACTTCTTGAATCGTTGTCACACCAATGACTTCAATTTCCTTGAGTGGAGTGATTCCTGTCAAGGAATTCTTGGGTACATAAATCTTGGTAAAGCCCAGTTTTGCCGCTTCATTAATACGTTGTTCGATACGATTTACGCGCCGAATCTCTCCCGTCAAGCCCAACTCTCCTACAAAACATTCCTGAGGATTGGTTGGTTTATCCTTGTAACTCGAAGCAATGGCAACCGCAACAGCCAAGTCAATGGCAGGCTCATCCAATTTGACACCACCAGCCGATTTGAGATAGGCATCCTGATTTTGCAAGAGAAGCCCTGCACGTTTTTCCAAAACAGCCATAATCAGACTAGCGCGATTGAAATCAAGCCCTGTCGTCGTACGCTTAGCATTTCCAAACATAGTCGGTGTCACCAAGGCCTGCACTTCCGCAAGAATTGGACGTGTTCCTTCCATAGTCACCACGATGGACGAACCAGTCGCTCCATCCAAGCGTTCTTCCAAAAACACTTCACTAGGATTAAGAACTTCAACCAATCCGCCCGACTGCATCTCAAATATGCCAATCTCATTAGTGGAACCAAAACGGTTTTTGACTGCTCTCAAGATACGAAAGGTATGGTGACGTTCCCCTTCAAAGTAAAGCACGGTATCTACCATATGCTCCAGCATACGCGGACCAGCCAAGGTCCCTTCCTTGGTCACATGCCCTACGATAAAGATGGCAATGTTATTGGTCTTAGCCAGCTGCATAAGCTCAGCGGTCACCTCACGCACCTGAGACACAGACCCTTGCACCCCTGAAATCTCAGGAGACATAATCGTCTGGATAGAGTCGATGATGAGAAAATCTGGTTGGATGCGCTCCACCTCAGCCCTCACGCTCTGCATATTGGTCTCTGCATAGAGATAAAACTCACTATCAATATCCCCCAAGCGCTCTGCACGGAGTTTAATCTGCTGGGCAGACTCCTCCCCACTGACATAGAGAACCGTACCCACTTGAGATAGCTGGGTTGAAACTTGTAGGAGAAGGGTTGATTTCCCGATTCCTGGATCCCCACCGATGAGGACGAGACTTCCTGGTACCACTCCGCCTCCAAGCACACGGTTGAATTCCTCCATCTCCGTCTTGGTTCGATTGACATTGATGGAAGTCACCTCAGCCAGTTTCATAGGCTTGGTTTTTTCACCTGTCAAGGACACTCGTGCATTCTTGACCTCGGCAACCTCAACCTCTTCTACAAAAGAAGACCAAGACCCACAGTTAGGACAACGCCCTAGATACTTAGGTGAATTATATTCACAATTTTGACACACAAATGTCGCTTTTTTCTTTGCTATAATAATTCTCCTTTTACGGTTACTCCGAAAGAATGCCACTTATACAATGTATTTTGAAATTTATTCTGGTTGGCAACTCCGACAGCAGACAAATCGACAGAAACCTGATAATTCTCCTTGACAGCTGCCAAAACGGAAGCCTTGACACAGAAATTGCCATCTACCCCTATAAACTCTATGCTCTTAGCACCATTTCCCTCTAAAAAATCTTTTAAATCTGGATTAGTAAAGCAAGAAGCCCGACACTTCTCAAAGATACGAGAAGATACAACTAACAAGTTGGTCGCAAATTTCTTCTTTCTATCTTTTCTCTCCCAGAAAAAACGATTGAGAATATAGATAACTCGGTCGCTGGGATAAGTAGCAATTTTGTCATTTACAGCTGCAGTCAGTTCTTCATGATAGGCTTTTCCTACAGCAACATAATCTGACTGCATGTCTACAACTAATAAATAGTCTGCCATTTTATCCCTCTATTTCCCTGTCGATCCAAATCCACCAGTCCGCACGCCATCTGCCTCATCTCCATCTGCAATCAAGAAAGGAGCAAAGACAGCCTGAACCACACGTTCCCCAACTTCGAGAACCACTTCCTGATCAGTAATATTTTTCATCTGAGCAAAGATATGTCCTTCATTCCCTGGATTGCCATAATAGTCTCCGTCAATGACACCCACAGAGTTAATCAAGACCAAGCCTTTTTTACGAGGGTTTGAAGAACGGTCATAGAGATAGAGCACCTCTGTCGGTTGCATATAAGCCTTAACTCCTGTTGGGACCAATATAATCTCACCTGGCGCAATGACAGTTCGTTCGGCAACCTTTAAATCGTACCCAGCTGCATGAGCTGTCTCACGCTTAGGCAACAAATTTTCATCTGTAAAACTCGAAACCAATTCAAAACCACGAATTTTCATATTTTTCTCTTTTCTATAATCATTTATTCTAGGCTATTTTATCTTATTTATTCGAAAAAAGCACGAAAAAAGAGCACACAATTCACATCGCTTAGGGCTGCTGGATTCCTCCCCTGACCCGCTTCACGCAGAACTGTTGCTCCACTATTCATTATACCACATTCCCCTCTGTTTTTAAAGAGAAATTATTTTTTCCGTCGATTTCGGAAAAAGTCCTGCATAATCGCTGCACAATCATCTTCCAAAATTCCCGTTTCCACTTCTACACGATGATTGAGACGCTCATCTGTCAAAATATCGTACAAGCTCCCAGCTGCACCAAATTTCTGGTTTTTAGCCCCGTAGACTACCTTTGGAATACGGGCAAGCCCAATCGCCCCGCTACACATGACACAAGGCTCAATGGTCACAAAAAGCGTACAATCCAGCAGTCGCCAACTCTCTTCACTCACATTCGCATTCTCTATAGCCATGATTTCTGCATGCATGACCGCCCGTTGCAACTCCTCGCGCGCATTATGCCCCCTACCAATGATTTCTCCATCCTTGACAATCACACAACCAATTGGAATTTCATCGTGTTCTAAGGCAATCTCAGCCTCTCTCAAAGCCTCTCTCATAAAAGCTTCTTTTTCTTCAACTGTATAATTCATTGATTATTCCTTTTCCTACTTGTCGATTCTATTATATCATGATTCCCAAGACAAAAAAAGCCACCGAATGCGGTGACTTAATAGGGAGATTATTATGAAAAAGAAAAGTTTAGGATATTTGTTACAACAAGTTAGGAGGTCTTCTTGTAACTGTCTATAGTATACCCGACCTATCTTAAACTAATCTTAAAAATCTCCTATGACCAAACACTTTCTAAAATATTAGTTTGTTCACGATCAGGACCTACTGAGAAAGTTGAGATACGAACACCAACCAACTCGCTTACACGACGAACATAGTTACGTGCATTCTCAGGAAGGTCTTCTAAATTACGGACTCCAGTGATGTCTTCTGACCAACCTGGCAATTCCTCGTAGATTGGCTTGCAACGTTTCAACTGCTCAAGACTAGCAGGATAGTAATCAATACGTTGACCATCAAGATCATAGGCCACACAGATTTTCACAATATCCAAACCACTCAAAACATCGATAGAGTTCAATGAAAGATTGGTAATCCCAGATACACGGCGGCTGTGACGCATCACAACTGAGTCAAACCAACCCACACGACGTGGACGACCAGTTGTTGTACCGTATTCATGACCTACTTCACGGATGCGATCTCCCACTTCATCAAATAATTCAGTTGGGAAAGGTCCGTCTCCTACACGACTTGTGTAGGCTTTACATACACCTACAACCTTGTCAATCTTACTTGGGCCAACACCAGACCCAATCGTCACACCACCAGCGACAGGGTTTGACGACGTAACAAATGGATACGTACCTTGGTCGATATCTAGCATAACGCCTTGCGCACCTTCAAACAGCACACGTTTGCCATTATCAAGCGCATCATTCAAGATAACAGATGTATCTGTCACGTATTGCTTGATTTGTTGACCATACTCATAGTATTCTTCAAAAATATCGTCAACTGAAATAGGGGTGCTATCATATAATTTTTCAAACAAACGATTCTTTTCCGCAAGATTACGTTCCAAACGTTCACGGAAAATATCCTTATCCAAAAGATCCGCAATACGAATTCCAACACGAGCAGCCTTGTCCATATATGCTGGACCGATTCCCTTGATAGTAGTCCCGATTTTATTGTCGCCCTTAGCTTCTTCTTGTAGACGGTCTAATTCAATATGATATGGCAAAATAACATGCGCACGATCAGAAATACGCAAGTTATCAGTTGTCACACCTTCCTCATGAAGATAGCGCAACTCTTTGACAAGGGATTTTGGATTCACGACCATCCCATTCCCAATAACAGAGATTTTTTCAGGAAAGAAAATTCCAGATGGAATCAAGTGCAACTTAAATTTCTTACCATCAATCACAATCGTGTGACCAGCATTATCACCACCTTGATAACGAGCAATTACCTCTGCATTAGCTGAAAGAAAATCTGTAATTTTCCCTTTACCTTCATCACCCCATTGGGTACCTACAACAACAACTGAAGTCATAATAAAAATCGTCTGAGCTACTAGGAGCTCGTCCTTTCTCATATACATGGCAGGAATTCCACCCGCAATTATATCTTACAATTTATTATAAGAAAAAAACACTATTTTATCAAGAAGAAACAGTAGAAAAGATTTGGAAATTCTTTCATTTCTAAATATAAAAACCTTTGATTATAAGCTAATTCTATATTTTTTAAAATATAACTACAACAATCGTTCGTAATTATGATATAGATACTTCCTATTGGATGAGAGTGGTACCACCTTGCAGGAATTTATCTAGATATAGACGATAAGCTGTTTTAAAGTGATATAGTGAAAAGTCCCTATCACTTTTTATTTTAAATCGGATTAAATAATATAGTAAAAACCGAAGATGAAGTGATTCCCACTCTGAACAACTCTGACCTAAAGAGGCATATTCTTGTTCAACTAGTTTCAAAAAGACAAATGCTCGATCATAAAATTTCTGAAGCATATAAAAATTCCCTTTCTTATTAGTAACACTAGTCTAACAAAAAAAGGAACTAAAAAAGTTTCAAATCCTATAAAAGAAGAATTTAAAGCTAAACGAACTAAAAATAAAATAAAGAGGTAATTACAGATTTAAAAATTAAAATTTGAAATTTCAACAATCCACTATATTTATAAATAAAAAAACGCTCAGTTGAACGTTTTGATTTATACTCCGCCAGTAGGACTCGAACCTACGACATCATGATTAACAGTCATGCGCTACTACCAACTGAGCTATGGCGGATAAAA